>URLU01000017.1 GCA_900548765.1 uncultured Lachnobacterium sp. | reverse complement strand
GGATAGAGCATTTCATCTGCACAGGTCAGGCCACTTTCGTTTACTGCACGGATATGCATTTTTCTCATGGCAATCAGACCCTCTATCATGTCAGGCGCTTTCTCAGGATCTGGCTGTGAAGCGATTCCCTTATAACCCTCACCGGTTGTACGAGGTTTATTAGTATATATTCTTGGAATGATAATTACCTTATCTTTGACGTCATCCTGAATCTTGGTAAGTCTGCTTACGTAATCGCATACAGAATCCTCATTGTCAGCAGAGCATGGTCCGATAATAAGCAGGAACCTGTCATCCTTTCCAGTGATAACATCAGAAATCATTGCATCACGCTGTTTTTTTAATTCTGTAAACTCCTTTGATACAGGGTACTGTTCCTTAATCTCAGCAGGAGTTGGAAGCTGATTTAAAAATGTGAAACTCATAAGTAACTCCTTTCTTTTTACAAAAATAAATGATAATGTAAAAATATGTCGATGTCAATTTGCAATAAGCTATTTAAACAGCTATAATTAGATAAAAAATTTATGTTTTTGATAAGGAGAGGTTATGGACTACACAATGTGGCTGTCATTTGTGCTGTGTGCAATGGCACTGGCAGTGATTTTGATAAAAAGAAAGAAGTAAATAGTGCGCTTACAATTGACATGTATAATAGCTTTGTGATATTTTATTATAGTTGGTTAGCTTAAACATATGCAGTCGTAGTTTAATGGATAGAATACGGGACTCCGACTCCCGGGATACGGGTTCGATTCCCGTCGAGTGCACTATATAATAATATTGATAAGATGAGATAGACGGAGGATTTCCAATGAAAGACTTTTTGAAAAAAATAGATATAGATAAAATTAAGAAATTCTGTATAGAAAAGAAAAGGTATATAGGAGCAGTGGGGCTCTTTGTGGTTTTTGTGCTGGTGCTTGCATTTATGGCAAAGCCATCGGCTTCTAAGAAAACAGATGGCAGCACAGAGTCAACAGCCAGTGTGGCAGAGAGCTTTGCCTTTGACAAGGATTACTCAGTGGACGGCAATGAGGCGATAACAAATCTCCTCAATAATTACTACACAGCATACGTAGCAGATGATTTGGATTCACTTGAAAAAATCGCATACCCAATCAGCAACAATGAGAAGAGCTATATAGGTGTGCTCAGCCAGTATTACGAGTCAATCCAGAATATTAAGTGTTATAGCAAAGCAGGACTTACAGATGGCTCATATTTTGTATCTGTATATAATGAAATCAAATTCTATGGAATAGATACACTGGCTCCAACACTTGACTTCTTCTACGTAGAGACAGATGCAAATGGCAATATGCACATCAACAATTTGTACAGCATATTCAACCTAAGCTTCGTAGAAAATACAATGGATTCAGATGTATATGCAGTTGTGCAGAAATATATGCAGCAAGAGGATTTTACAGCATTACAGCAGGAAGTACAGACCAAGTACAATGAAGCCCTGACAGCTGATGCCAACCTTGCAAATATGATTCAGTCAACGCTTGATGGAGCTATAAAGCAGTGGGCTGCATCAATTAATACAATACAGGATACAACAGAGGGCAGTACAGAGGTTACTCCTGATACAGAGGCTCCTGTTGATGATGGAACAGCAGCTGACGATACAACAGCTGATGGTCAGACCACAGATGATGGGGCTGCAGACCAGACAACAGATGCTGCTACAACAGATGATACTGCCACAGATGACCAGACTGCTGATAATCAGACCGCAGAGGATACTACAGCGCAGGAGGAGACCCCATCTACCTGGACTGTTCAGACAACAGATGGTGTAAACATCAGAAATTCAGCAAGTACAGATGGCGATAAGCTCGGCAGATGTGATATGGGTACAAGATTCACAGCAGTTGGAACTGAGGGTGAATGGACAAAGGTTGAGTACAGAGAGCAGATTGGATATATTAAAACAGAGTTCCTTGAGACTGTAAATTAGTTGTAACAGATGATGAAGCGGAGGCTTGAAAAAGTCTCCGCATTTTAATACCAAAGTATGCAACAAAAGCTGCCAGTGACGGGTTTTATGTATATATTAGCACTCAGGAAAATGTAGTGACAGATTTTTTATATATCTGGGTATGTGGGAAAGAACGTGTGATATGGAAAATAATGGTGTAAGAATAAATAAATTTTTAAGCGAGGCAGGAGTCTGTTCCCGCAGAGAGGCAGACAGGCAGGTGGAGGCAGGAAATGTGCTTATTGACGGCAGGGTTGCAGCAACCGGAGACAAGGTCTGCTCAGGACAGAAGGTGTACTACAATGGCAAAGAGGTCACAAAAGAGGAGGAAATGATACTTATAGCCTTCAATAAGCCGGTTGGAATTGTATGTACAGCAGAAAAAAGAGAAAAAAATAATGTAATTGATTATATTAATTATCCAAAACGCATATACCCTATAGGGAGGCTTGACAAGGATTCCAAGGGACTTTTACTGCTGACCAATAATGGGGATATAGTAAATAAGATGATGCGGTCCGGCAACATGCATGAGAAGGAATATATAGTCACAGTCAATAAGCCTGTCTCAGACAGTTTTATCAGGGGGCTTGCCGGAGGTGTGCCCCTTGTGGAGTTAGGCGTGACTACCAGAAAATGCCATGTGAAGAAGCTGTCGTCCCGCACATTTAAAATCATCCTTACTCAGGGCTACAACAGGCAGATAAGACGAATGTGCGAGTACTTTGGCTACAGGGTAGTAGAGCTTCAAAGAGTCAGAATTATGAACATAGAGCTTGGCGATTTGAAGGAAGGCGGGTACAGGGATGTGACAGAGGCGGAATATAAGAAGCTTCAGAGACTTATATTCAATTCCTCAAATGCCCCAGTTATGGACAAAGAGTAGAAAACTCATGGAATATAGTTAAATTTTGGAGAAAAATATGGATTTTAAAGAATATTCAGCATTAATTGATACCATCAATTATCACATGGATAAATATTACAATCAGGATACATCTGAAATCAGCGACTATGAGTATGACCAGTTGATGATTAAGCTTAAGGCTGCTGAGAAAGAACATCCGGAGTGGGTTACACCGGATTCGCCATCCCAGAAAATCGGAGGAACTGCCAAGCGTGAGGCAGGTGTCAAGGTGACTCATGATGTACCTATGCTGTCCATTGAGGATGTATTTACAAAAGAGGATGTAACAGCCTGGGTGGAAAAGGTGCAGACTATGCATCCAGACTGTGCATTTTCTGTGGAAACAAAAATAGATGGACTCTCAATGACCCTGCGTTATGAGAAGGATGAGACAGGCAGGCTGAGACTGACTCTGGCTGAGACAAGAGGCGATGGTCTGATTGGCGAGGATGTAACTGCCAATGCCATGGTGATACCTGATGTCAAAAGGTATATAGACCTGCCTTATGACATGCTTCAGCTTCGTGGAGAAGTCTATATGTCTCATGAGGATTTTGAAAAATACAATGAGATTCAGGAAAAGAACGGCAGGAAAATAGCTGCTAATCCGCGTAATCTTGCGGCTGGAACCTTAAGACAGCTTGACCCTTCAATTACAAGAGAGCGTGGACTTAGGATGTTTGTATTCAATGTACAGCAGGGACCTGAGGAGCTTGTGGAGAGCCATTGCAAGAGCATGGATATATTGAGCAAGAAGGATGTTCCTGTGGTTTTTCATAGAAAATGTGCGAATGCAGAGGAAGTGCTAAAGGCAATTGATGAGATTGCTGAGATGCGAAGCAGCTTAGAATATGATATTGATGGAGCTGTTGTAAAAATTGATGAAATCAGTTATCGTGACGACTTTCCGGCAGGAAGCAAGTATACAAGCGGTCATATAGCATACAAGTATCCACCGGAAGAGAGAGTTGTCGTGATGGATGAAATACTGGTGGATGTGGGCAGGACAGGCAGGCTGACTTTTACAGGAGTTTTTCACGACAAAGAGACTGGAAAGCCGGCAAGACTCTGCGGTACCAATGTGACAAGGGCAACACTTCACAATCAGGATTATATAAATGATATGCATATTGGAATCGGAGGCGCATATAAATTATTTAAGAGCGGTGAGATTATTCCAAAATTAAACGGCTGTGTCGAGGAACCTGATAAAGTATTTACAGCACCGACACACTGTCCTGTATGTGGCAGTAAGCTTGAGAGAGAGGGCGATACAGCAGACATCAGGTGCTTTAATCCCCTTTGTCCGGCACAGCTTACCAGAACCCTGTCCTACTTCTGTTCACTGGATGCCATGAATATAATCGGACTTGGTGAGTCAATAATAGATGCTCTGGTAAAAAATGGATATGTGCATACCTTTGCTGATATATACAAGCTTGAAAATGTCAGGGATGAGCTTATAGAAAAAGGAATCATCGGCAAGAAAAAGGGAACTGACAATGTCCTTAAGGCAATACAGGCATCAAAGCAGAATGATGCAGTTCAGCTTCTGACAGGACTTGGCATACGAAATGTGGGCAAGAATACAGCAAAAGCTATTATGAAGCATTTTGATTCTATACAGAGCTTACAGGAAGCAGGTTTTGATGACCTGGTGGCTATTGATGATATCGGAGCTACAACGGCAGGCTGTATCATAGAATATTTTGCTGACAGCCTTAACAGACAGGCGATTGACGAAATGCAGGAGCTTGGTGTCAATATGACCGTTTCCAGGGATGAGGAGGCAGGAGACAAGCTCAGTGGGCTTACAATAGTTGTCACAGGCACACTGCCTACGCTTGGCAGAAAAGAAGCGGTAGAGCTCATCGAAAAAAATGGCGGCAAATGTACGGGCTCTGTGTCGAAAAAGACTGATTATCTGGTAGCAGGAGAAGCGGCAGGAAGCAAGCTCACAAAGGCACAGTCTCTGGGAATACCGGTTATTACAGAAGAGCAGTTGTTCGATATGATAAACGGTTAGTTCAGACCTGAAAGAACATAGGAGAAATGTAGATGGATAACGAGAATTTTTTACAGAGTGAGGACAGCAAAGAGCTTAGGAAAAAGCTCGGTTTACCGATAACAAAAGATATAGTTTATTGGCGGAAGGATAACAAAAAGTGGGTGGAATACAAGGTGGTCAATTATAAAATAGTTGATGTGTATGAGCCAAGTGGAACCTGCAGCATTGTAGTAAGCCTTGATTCAGGCGAAGAGGTGCGTATATTACAGGATTATTTGTCGGATATGCAAAAAGCTACATTTATAAGTGATGTGGATGGCGAGGCTGCTCAAAACAGACAGCCTGCAGTTTCTGCGGCAAAAGTCAAGGCAAGCACTAAGGAGGGAAAAAGAATAGATGCAGCTCCTGAATCATATGTTGTGGTTGACCTTGAAACCACAGGACTTAATCATTATAATGATGATATTATAGAAATTGGTGCAGTTAAATACTTAAATGGTTCAGAAATAGACAGATATTCAGTCTATGTAAAGACTGACAAACAGATACCTAAAGGAATTACAGGGCTTACAGGAATTACCAATGAAATGCTGGAGGCGGAAGGTATTGATAAGGCTTCTGCAATTATGAATTTCTATATGTTTTTGGGGGATGAGATTGTTGTTGGACATAATTTTACATCCTTTGATAAATCCTTTATTGATGATGCGTATATGGAGGTTTTAGGCTTTCATTTTCCAAATGATTTTGTGGACACAAAGTATGTCGCAAAAGATAAATGTCCAGAACTTGACCATCACAGACTTGAGGATTTAGCTGAAAAATATGCTGTTGATTATTCAAAGGCTCATAGAGCCACCGAGGACTGCCTGATAAACCATATCGTTTATGAATTTATGGTGTTTGGTAAGCTGCTGGACGAAAAGACAGCAGAGGGTTATCTGCTTGAAAATGACGGCGATGAGGAATTGGTAGAGGTTCAGGATAAGGATGATAAAAGCTGGAAGGGCAGACTTCTTAAAAAATTAGATGAATTGACAGTTGAGTTAAATCTTCCTGATAAGTCATTGAACCTGATGGCTAACATTGGCAGACTTTCAAAAAATATTACCTCTTACTCTATCTGTATATATGAGCCGGATTTGGTTGAAGAAAACAGAAAAGCTGAGAGAAATACAATTGTTACAAGAATTGTTGAGAAACAGTGGAAAACAAGTCCTGATGAACTTAAGATTGAGCCTAAAAACCAGAATGAATTAGATGAGATTGTTATCCCAGAGGACGCTGCGGTTGTAGAACCTAAGAATGGATTAAAATACATTAGAATAGACCAGAACTCAGATAATTTAATTTCGTATTTGAGTGACAGCATAAGGTATGCAGTAGAGTGTTACACACCTAAGGCAGAGAGCTTTGCCTGCTGTGCGAGATATGATGAATGCTCAGATGAGAAGAAGTGTGTACATAGAAACCAGTTATACTCAAAAGCTTGTCAATATCGAAGAAATCTTGAAGCTGGAAAAATATTTTACGGAAAAAATAAAACCGAGGTGAAATAAATGCCAATAAAAACACAAAATGACTTACCTGCAAAAGAAATATTGGAAAAAGAAAATGTATTCGTCATGGATGAAAACAGGGCGGTTCATCAGAATATCAGACAGCTAGAAATCGCCATTGTAAATCTGATGCCGCTTAAGGAAGAGACAGAGCTTCAGATACTAAGGTCATTGTCAAATACTCCTTTACAGGTAAATGTTACATTTATAACAACAAAATCTCATGAATCTACACATACATCCATGAGTCATCTGAACAAATTCTACCAGACCTTTGATGAGGTGAAAAACCAGAAGTTTGATGGTCTTATAATAACAGGGGCACCAGTTGAACTTATGGAGTACGAGGAAGTTGACTACTGGGATGAAATATGCCAGATAATGGAGTGGAGCAAGGGACATGCTTTTTCCACACTGCATTTGTGCTGGGGAGCGCAGGCAGGCTTATACTATCATTATGGCATACAAAAGCATGTGCTTGACAAAAAGATGTTTGGAGTATTCAGACATTATGTAAAAAACAGAAAAGTACCGCTTGTAAGAGGCTTTGACGATATATTTTATGCACCACATTCCCGCCATACAGAAGTTAGGAAAGAGGACATAGAGAAATGTGAGAACCTTACAATCCTTGCAGAGTCTGACAAAGCAGGGGTATTTCTTGTGATAGACAAGACCGGCAAACAGATTTTTGTCATGGGTCATCCGGAGTATGACAGACTGACGCTGGACTCAGAGTACAAGAGGGATAAAAATAAGGGACTGCCTATTGATGTGCCGGTTAATTATTATCCAAATGATGATGATACACAAAAACCAGTGCTGACCTGGAGGTCACATGGCAATATTTTGTATTCTAACTGGCTTAATTATTACGTTTATCAGGATGTTCCGTATGAGTTTATAAATACTGACTTGATTTATGGAAAATAAAGTAAATTAATGTTTGACCAAAATAGAAAGTGTGGTACGATTATAGTATAAAATTAAAGGGGGATTAGCAGGATGGCAAAAGAGATTGTTGCAATGCTACTTGCAGGAGGACAGGGCTCACGTCTGTACGCTCTGACACAGAAGCTGGCGAAGCCCGCAGTTCCATTTGGCGGCAAATATAGAATTATTGATTTCCCATTATCAAATTGTGTAAATTCGGGAATTGATACAGTTGGTATTCTGACACAGTATCAGCCATTAGTTCTTAATGAGTATATTGGAAATGGTCAGCCTTGGGATTTGGATAGACTATATGGAGGAGTACATGTACTGCCGCCATATCAGAAGGCATCTGGTTCAGACTGGTACAAGGGAACAGCAAATGCCATATATCAGAATATAGCATTTATAGAGACATACGACCCGGAATATGTAATTATCCTGTCAGGAGATCAGATTTGTAAGCAGGACTACAGTGATTTCCTCAGGTTTCATAAAGAAAAGGGAGCAGAGTTTTCTGTTGCTGTCATGGAGGTGCCATGGGAAGAGGCTTCCAGATTTGGACTTATGGTTGCAGATGAAAATGACAAGATTACAGAGTTTCAGGAGAAACCAAAGAATCCTAAATCTAATCTTGCATCAATGGGTATTTATATTTTCAATTGGGATATACTTAAGAAGTATCTGATTGAGGATGAGGCGGACCCTGATTCAGAAAATGACTTTGGCAATAACATTATTCCTAATCTTTTAAGAGATGGCAGAAATATGTACGCTTACCATTTTGATGGATACTGGAAGGATGTAGGTACAATTCCATCTCTCTGGGAGGCAAATATGGAGGTATTGGACCCTGAGCACAGCGGAATCAACCTCTTTGATGAGAATTGGAAGATTTACAGCAGAAACAGTGGACATACAGGACATGTAATCGGTGACAATGCCAAGGTAGAGGATTCAATGATTACAGATGGATGCGTAGTAAAGGGTTCTGTAAAGCATTCTATTCTTTTCTCTGGTGTTAAGGTAGAGGAAGGTGCTGTTGTAGAGGACGCAGTAGTCATGGGTGGCACTTTAATTAAAAAGGGCGCAAAGGTTGTTCATTGTATTGTTGCAGAAAATGCAGTTATCGGTGAGGATGCCTGTGTTGGAGCAAAGCCTGATGGGGACGAGGTTGGTGAGGTAGCCACAATCGCTCCGGGAGTGACAATTGGAGCAAATGCTGTTATAGGTCCTGATGCAATGGTTTATGATGATGTAGAGGAGGGGCAGACATGTTAAATGCAAACAATGAAGAAGCTGTTGGTGTAATTTTTCCTAATTGCTATGACTCATTATTACCAGAACTGGTTGCAGAGAGACTTATGGCTTCTGTACCTTTTGCAGGAAGATACAGATTAGTAGATTTTATTATTTCAAGCATGGTACATAGTGGAATAGACGATATTTCACTTATTGTAAAGAAAAATTATCATTCTCTCATGGATCATCTTGGTTCAGGTCAGGAGTTTGACCTTGCCAGGAAAAAGGGAGGACTAAATATCGTTCCACCTTATTCTCAGAAGCAGATAAAGGTATATGGCGGCAGAATTGAGGCACTGGAGAGCCTTAAGGGCTATCTGCGCAGATGCACACAGAAGTATGTGATTCTGACAGATGCAAACTATGCGATTTCATTTGATTTCAGACAGCTTATAAATGCTCACAAGAAATCAGGGGCAGATGTCACAATTGTCTATAGAAATATGGAGATACCAGAAGGATTCTTTAAGCCAAGCAATAACGAAGAGCTTTACTATTCAATGGATTTAGAGGGAGACAGAATTACAAAGATATATATTAATCCCAAAAATCGCGGAAAGGTTAATTACTGCATGAATATGTATGTAATCGAGAGAGAAAAGCTTATTGATTTGGTTGATGATGCTTATGTTCACGGATATACATATTACACAAGAGATTTGCTGGCACCACATGTAAAGGATTTGAATATCCGTGGTTTTGAGTATACAGGATACTGTGCGTATATATCTGATTTGAAGAGTTATTTCAATGAAAATATGCGTCTTCTTCAGGATGAAAACAGAAAGGCTCTCTTTGAGACAAAAATCAATATATATACCAAAATCAGGGATGATAACCCAACCAGATATATTAAGGGTGCCATAGCTAAGAATTCAATGGTGGCAGATGGCTGTGTCATTGAGGGAAGCATAGAGAACTGCGTGCTTGCCAGAGGCGTTAAAATAGGAAAAGGGGCTAGGCTTAAGAATTGTATTCTGATGCAGGACACAGTTGTTGAGGAGAATGTTAGTCTTGAATACGTTATAACAGACAAGAATGTGCGCATTACAAGGGACAAATACCTTACAGGAAATGATACCTTCCAGGTATATGTTGCCAAAGGGCAGATTGTCTAGGTGATAGGAGGAATAAAGATGGCTGAGAATAGAAAGACATTCAGTATCAAATCAGATCAGTTTGGAGAAGTAAAGGTTGCAGATGAGGTAGTAGCTATTATTGCCGGACTTGCTGCTACAGAGGTTGATGGTGTCAGCTCAATGGCTGGAAACATCACCAACGAAATTGTCAGCAAGCTCGGAATGAAGAACCTTTCAAAAGGAATCATGGTTGAAGTTATTGAAGATGAAGTAAAGGTAGATGTAGCAATCAACATCGCTTATGGCTTCAGCATACCAGAAGTTTCACAGAAGGTGCAGGAGAAGGTTAAGAGCACAATTGAGAACATGACAGGACTCAAAGTCGGAGTTGTCAATGTACGAATTGCAAGTGTTGCAATGAGTGAGAATTAATACTTTTGCAAATTATATATTTGTAGTATAATTAGGGTGTCGTTTGACGCCCTTTTTTAAATAAACATGAGAGGATAAAAATATGTCAAGAAGAGAAATCAGAGAAATTATATTCAAGCTGTTATTCAGAGTAGAATTTCATGACAACGATGAAATGCAGGAACAGTTTGACATGATAGAGGACGAACTGGGAAATATCAGTGAGGCTGATATTAACTATATAAAGGACAAATTCAGCAAAATCGTTGAGAATATCGACACAATTGACGCTGAGATAAATGAAAAGTCTCAGGGCTGGAAGACCAACAGAATGGGTAAGGTGGATTTATCAATTATCCGTCTTGCGGTTTATGAGATTAAGTTTGAGGATGATATCCCGGTTAAGGTATCTATTAATGAAGCGGTGGAGCTGGCAAAGAAGTTTGGAACTGATGATTCTGCATCCTTTGTAAATGGTGTGTTAGCTAAATTTGTATAGAATTTGAGAAATGAATAAAAACATATATTCCGTTGGTCAGATAAACAATTATATAAAAAATATGTTTTCTCAGGACTTTATGCTCAGAAACATAAGCGTAAAGGGGGAAATATCCAATTGCAAATATCATACAAGCGGGCATATTTATTTTACTATAAAGGATGCGGCAGGGACAATCAGTGCCATTATGTTTGCAGGAAACAGGAGGGGACTTGGCTTTACCATGAAGGAAGGTGATAAGGTCATAGTCACTGGCTCTGTGGAGGTATACGAGAAGACAGGCAGTTATCAGCTTTATGCCAGACAAATCGAGCTGGATGGAGCGGGAAATCTCTATCTCCAGTTTGAAAAGCTCAAAAATGAGCTGGAGGAGATGGGATATTTTGCCAAAGAGTACAAGATTCCCATTCCCAAGTATGCCAGAAGGATAGGTATTGTTACAGCACCTACAGGCGCAGCAATTCAGGATATCAGAAATATCTCAAAGAGGAGAAATCCCCATGTGGAGCTGATCCTTTACCCGGCACTGGTACAGGGAGAGGGAGCAGCCCAGAGTATAGTAAATGGAATACACGCCCTTGAGCAGATTGGTGTGGATATAATAATTGTTGGCAGAGGTGGAGGTTCAATTGAGGACTTGTGGGCTTTTAACGAAAAGATAGTAGCTGATGCAATCTTTAATTGCAGGATTCCAACTATATCAGCGGTGGGACACGAGACAGACTGGACGATTGCTGACTTTGTGGCTGACATGAGGGCACCTACACCATCAGCGGCAGCGGAGCTGGCAGTATTTGATTACAGGCAGGTGCAGGATAAGTTGTATGAGTATAACAGGCGCATGCAGAACAGTCTCTACAACAAACTGGAGCTGTCAAGGCAGAAGCTTAATTCCTACAAGCTAAAACTGGATTACTTAAGCCCTGAGCACAGGTTAAACGAAAACCGGCGCAGACTGATGGAATACGAGGAAAAGCTTAAGCTTAGAATTGACATGATAATAAAAGAAAAAAAGCATATGCTCGAGCTATATGCAGGCAGATTAGAAGCCTGCTCACCAGTAAAAAAGCTGGGACAGGGCTACGCCTATGTTGAGGACTATAAGGGCAAGTCCCTTAGAAGCGTAGAGGGAGTAGAGAAAAATCAGGATATTACAATATATCTGTTGGATGGAAAAATAAAGACAGTAGTTTCGGAGGTCATACCTAATGAGTGAGGAAAAACCAAGGCTTGAGGATAGATTTGATAATCTTGAGAAAATAATCGGACAGATGGAAGCTCAGGATGTTACTCTTGACGCATCCTTTGAGCTATACAAGAGTGGAGTAGAGGAATTGAAGGAAGCAAATAAGCTTTTGGATAATATAGAAAAATCCATGTTAGTTATAAATAACCAAGGGAAACTGGAGGAATTCTAATGAATTTTGAAGTGAGACTTTCTTCGAGGGTTGAATATGTAAATGCTGTCATAAGGGAGTATTTACCAGAAGAAACAGGTTTTCAGAAAACAATATTTAAAGCTATGAACTATAGCATTGAGGCAGGGGGCAAGAGGCTTCGCCCTATTTTGATGGAGGAGACATATAAGCTCTTTGGAGGACAGGGAGAGGTAATCAAGCCATTTATGGCTGGCATAGAGATGATACACACCTATTCCCTGGTACATGATGACCTGCCTGCCATGGATAATGATGAGTACAGACGAGGGAAAAAGACCACCCATGCAGTCTATGGGGAGGCAATGGGAATTTTAGCCGGTGATGCACTTTTAAACTACGCATATGAGACTGTCTCAAAAGCCTTTGATATAGAGACCGATATAAGGGTCGCAAGAGCCTTTGCTGTTTTAGCAGGAAAGGCTGGTATTTATGGCATGGTCGGCGGACAGGTTGTGGACGTGGAAAGTGAAAAGACGCCAGGAGTGAAAATTTCCAGAGACAAACTTAATTTTATATATAAGCTGAAGACAGGAGCCCTGATAGAAGCTTCCATGATGGTAGGAGCTATTCTTGCCGGTGCATCATATGAGGATGTCAAAAAGGTGGAGCAGATTGCTTCAAAAATCGGACTAGCGTTCCAGATACAGGACGATGTCTTAGATGTAACAAGCTCACTTGAAGTTTTGGGAAAGCCTATCGGAAGTGACGAGAAAAACAGCAAGATGACATATGTAGCCTTTGAAGGACTTGAGAAATCAATAGCTGATGTGGAGAGAATTTCTAAGGAGGCATGTGACGAATTGAGAGCACTGGGAAAAAATGATGAATTTTTACAAAACTTATTTGTATACTTAATTCATCGGGAGAAATAAGTATGGTCTTAGATAAGATTCAAAAGGAAAATGATATAAAAAAGTTAACAGACACAGAACTGGCTGAGCTGGCAACTGAAATCAGAAATTTTCTTGTTGAGAATATTTCACAGACCGGAGGACACTTAGCATCTAATCTGGGTGTGGTTGAACTAACTATGGCACTTCACCTTGCCTTTGATTTACCAAAAGATAAGATAATCTGGGATGTAGGACATCAGTCATACACTCATAAGATTTTAACCGGTAGAAAAGACGGATTTAATAATTTAAGGCAGTATGGTGGTATGAGTGGTTTTCCTAAGACACAGGAGAGTGACTGCGACCCCTTTAATACAGGGCACAGCTCCACATCCATATCAGCAGGACTGGGACTTGCCAAGGCGAGAGAGATTACCGGAGAGGATTACAATGTGGTATCTGTCATAGGAGATGGAGCATTGACTGGAGGTATGGCATATGAGGCACTAAATAATGCTTCATCCCTTAAGTCCAATTTTATAATTGTCTTAAATGACAATAATATGTCAATCTCAGAAAATGTAGGCGGAATGAGTGCTTATCTGTCAGGCTTTAGGACAGCAGACAGCTATCGTGATTTAAAGGCATCTGTACTTAACTCATTAAATAATATCCCGGTCTACGGCGAGCGGATGGTAAAGAAAATCAGAAACACCAAGAGCAGTATCAAGCAGCTCTTTGTGCCGGGCATGTTCTTTGAAGAGATGGGGATTATGTACATCGGACCTATAGATGGCAGTAACATCCGTGAGATGAAAAGGAAATTTGAGGAAGCCAGGCGTGTGGATGGACCGGTTTTGGTTCATGTAATTACTAAAAAGGGTAATGGCTATCTGCCGGCAGAGAGACATCCAGCCAGATTCCATGGAGCTGAGCCTTTTGATATAGAGACAGGAGTGCCGGTTTCAAAGAGAGTAAAGGCAAATTACACAGATGTATTTGCTACCATCATAAAGAAGATGGGAGAGAGAGACGACAAGGTAGTTGCCATAACTGCTGCCATGGCAGATGGAACAGGACTCAGAAGATTTGGAAATGTATATCCAGACAGGCTCTTTGATGTGGGAATTGCAGAGGAGCATGCTGTGACCTTTGCGGCAGGACTTGCAAAGGCAGGCTTGAAGCCTATTTTTGCCGTATACTCATCATTTTTGCAGAGAGCCTTTGACCAGATACTTCATGATGTGTGCATTCAGGATCTGCATGTGGTATTTGCCATAGACAGGGCAGGACTTGTGGGAAGCGATGGAGAGACCCATCAGGGTATTTTTGATATATCATATTTGTCCAACATACCAAATATGACAATTATGGCACCAAAGAATAAGTGGGAGCTGTCGGATATGCTTAAGTTTGCAATGAAGTATGGGCACCCGATTGCAGTCAGATACCCAAGAGGGCTGGCATATGATGGTTTAAAGGACTACAGGGCTCCAATCGAGCTTGGAAAGAGCGAGACCATATATGAGGGCAGCCAGGTAGCCCTGCTTGCACTTGGCAGCATGGTGGCGACAGGACAGAAGGTTGTGAGCCTGTTAGAGGAAAATGGCATAAACGCGAGCCTAATAAATGCAAGATTCGCCATGCCATTTGACGAGGAATGCATACATGAGCTCTGCGCAAAGCATAAGCTTTTAGTAACAATGGAAGAAAATGTGCAGAGCGGAGGCTTTGGAGAGCATGTGTCAGCCTATATCAAGGAGAATAAAATTGATATAGATGTGATGACAATTGCCATTCCAAATGCATATGTAGAGCATGGAAATGTAGACAGATTAAAGCAGATAGTAGGAATTGATGCAGAAACTATTGTATCAAGGATTTTAAAGCATAATGAGGTAATATGAAAGAAAGATTAGATGTATTATTAGTTAACAGAGGTCTTGCAGCATCAAGAGAGAAGGCAAAGACCATGATTATGGAGGGCAATGTCTTCGTAAACAACAACAGGGAGGATAAGGCTGGTTCCACCTTCCCGGATGACTGCAAAATCGAAATCCATGGCAAGACATTACAGTATGTGAGCCGTGGAGGACTTAAGCTTGAAAAAGCTATGAAGCATTTTGGTATCACACTGGATGGTAAAATATGCATGGATATAGGCGCATCAACAGGCGGTTTCACAGACTGTATGCTGCAAAACGGAGCTGTAAAAGTATATGCCGTGGACGTGGGCTACGGACAGTTTGCATGGAAGCTCAGACAGGATGAGCGTGTTGTGTGCATGGAGAAGACCAATATAAGATATGTGACACCTGACGATATAGCGGATGCACTGGATTTTGCATCGGTTGATGTGTCATTTATCTCACTCACTAAGGTACTTGTGCCGGCAAGAGCATTGTTAAAGGATGCGGGTCAGATGGTCTGCCTTATCAAGCCCCAGTTTGAAGCAGGCAGGGAAAAGGTCGGCAAGAAGGGTGTTGTAAGAGATAAGAAGGTGCATGAGGAGGTTATTGAAAAGGTAATAGGCTTTGCCTTGGAAAACGGCTTCTCAATACATAATCTGGAATACTCACCAATAAAGGGACCAGAGGGAAATATAGAGTATCTTGTATATATTGAAAAATCTGATGAGCCGCAGAAGGAGGAGTCAGTGGACATTCATGCTGTTGTAGAGGCAGCTCATGGAGAACTGGACAAATAAAATGAAAAATTTCGTTGTAATCACTAATGCCTATAAGGATAAAGACTTGAGACTGACTAAGCAGATAGTAAAATACATCACAGACCAGGGTGGAAGTGCAAAGAGCCTTATAAGTATTGTTGAGTCACCAGATGGCAGGGATTTTGACATAGAGCAGATTCCAGAAGACACAGAGTGCATACTGGTTCTGGGAGGAGATGGAACACTCATAAGGGCAGCGACCAAGGTCTCAGGACTTAAGATACCGCTTATTGGAGTAAACATGGGAACTCTGGGCTATCTGTGCGAGCTTGAGGAAGCTAATGTGTTTCCTGCTATAGATAAGCTTATGGGTGACAATTACATGATGGAAAACAGAATCATGCTCACAGGCCACAAGGATGGCTGCAAGGAGAAAAGAGTTGCCTTAAATGACATAGTAATACACAGAGCTGGCGGCTTACAGATGCTTAGTCTTAATGTCTATGTAAATGGTGAGTTTTTAAATACCTATCATGCAGATGGCATAATTGTTGCCACACCTACAGGCTCAACCGGCTATAATATGTCGGCAGGCGGTCCTATTGTGGATCCAAAGGGCAGCTTGATACTACTAACTCCAAACAATGCCCATAACCTAAATTCAAAGAGCATTGTATTATCCTCAGAGGACGTGGTAGAAATAGAGATGGGCAGCAGGAGATGGCAGAAGGATGAGAGGGCATATGTGAGCTTTGATGGTGACAATGTAGCAGAGCTTAAGGTGGGAGACAGATTTGTAATCAAAAAGTCCGACAACTATACCCAGATATGCAGGCTCAACAAACGCAGCTTTTTGGAGATACTAAGAAAGAAAATGGAGACATATACATAGGAGGCACAATGAAGACAAAACGTCAGTCAAAAATTATTGAATTGATTCAAAGATACGACATAGAGACTCAGGAAGAGCTGTCAGAATATCTGCTAAGAGAGGGCTATAACGTAACTCAGGCAACTGTATCAAGAGATATAAGGGAACTGAAGCTCACAAAGATTTCCATGAATAATGGAAGACAGAAGTACGCAGTGCTTGGTGATACAGATGATGAATTGTCAGAAAAATATGTGCGGGTGCTGAGAGATGGCTTTATGTCCATGGATATGGCTCAAAACATTCTGGTAATAAAGACCGTGTCAGGAATGGCAGGAGCGGTGTGCGCAGCAATCGACGCTATGAAAATCCACGAGATAGTGGGCTCAATAGCAGGTGATGACACCATAATGTGTGCCATCAGAACAGTGGAGGAAACGGAATCACTCATGAAAAAAATCCGTAAAATTGTAGAATAGTATAATCCTTGGGAGAGTGGAAGGAGAAAATATGTTACAAAATCTACATGTAAAGAACCTGGCATTAATCGACGAATGTGAGGTGGAGTTCTCGGAGGGACTTAATATAATGTCCGGAGAGACAGGAGCTGGAAAATCAATAATTATAGGCTCAATCAATCTGGCACTGGGGGAAAAAGTGCCAAAAGAAATGTTAAGGGACAATGAGCAGACAGCCTTTGTGGAATTGATTTTCTATGTGGAAAATGATGATATCCTAGACAAGCTCAAGGCTCTTGACATCGAGATTGAGGATGACAGGACAGTGATTTTGAGCAGAAAAATCACAGCCCAGAGAGCAGTAGGCAGGATAAATGGCGAGGCTGTGCCTGTGTCAAAGATGAAGGAAGCAGCTTCCCTGCTGATAGACATCCATGGACAGCATGAGCATCAGTCACTTTTGTCCAAAAAGAATCACCTGCAGATACTTGATGAATATGCAGGGGAGGATATGAAAAATTTAAAGGTTCAGATGGCAGCCCTCTACAGGGAGTACAAGCAGCTTAAGGAAGACTATGAGAACTCAAACCTCAACGTACAGGAGAGGGCAAAGGAATTATCTCTTTTAGAGTATGAATCAAATGAGATAGAAGCTGCAAAGCTTGTGGCAGGAGAGGACGAGGAGCTTGAGACTAAGTACCGCAAATTCTCAAATGGCAAGAAGATTATGGAGGCAGTCAATGCTGCCTTTACCTGCACCGATGGAGAAAACGAGAGTGCATCAGAGATGATAGGCAGGGCAGTCAGAGAGCTTGGCACAGCATCAGCCTATGATGAAGAGGTGGCACAGCTTGAAAACCAGCTGGCAGAGATAGACAGCCTGCTTTCGGACTTCAACCACGAGATTTCAGCCTATATATCAGCGGCAGAGTTTGATGAGGAGAGCTTCTATGAGCTTGAGAAGAGACTGGATGAAATTAATCATTTAAAGTCCAAGTATGGCAGTAGCATAGAAGAAATTCTGGACAGGCTTGAGAAAAATAATGAGCGCATAGCCCAGCTTAATGATTATGACACTTATCTAAGCAATCTAAAGGCTTCTCTTGATAAAAAAGAGGCAGAGCTTGAAAAAGTGTCAGCTAAGGTGTCAAAGCTCAGACAGGAAAAGAGCAGGAGTCTGGTAAAGGCTATTGTAGCAGCCCTAAAGGACTTGAATTTTCTTGATGTAAAATTTGAGATGCGCTTTGACAGGCTGGCAGACTATACATCAAACGGAATCGATGATGCAGAATTTATGATATCTACCAATCCGGGTGAGCCGGTGAAGCCATTAGGAAAAATCGCGTCAGGTGGTGAGCTGTCAAGAATCATGCTGGGTATTAAAACTGTCATGGCAGAAAATGACAGAATCGAAACCCTGATTTTTGACGAAATTGACAGCGGTATCAGTGGACGAACAGCCCAGATGGTATCAGAAAAGATGAATGAGCTGGGAAGAAATCACCAGATAATCTGTATCACTCATTTGCCACAGATAGCAGCCATGGCAGACTCACATTTCCTGATTGAAAAATCAGTGGAAAATTCTTCAACTTATTCCAATATTTATAAATTGGATGAGGAAGCCAGCGTCAGGGAGCTTGCAAGAATGCTTGGCGGAGTGGAAATCACCGACACAGTAATCGAGAGTGCCAGAGAGATGAAGAAAATGGCACAGAATAAGAAATAAATACTTTCCGCATACTATAGACACATTTGGAGGTTATGGTATGCGGAAATTTTTTTATTTTATTCATAAATCAGCGGTACTTACTTATTTTGTATGCCTGCTCTTTTTATTTTACGGAAGCTTCATGGAGCAGATACCGGACGAAATCTTTGTGGAAAGGGGCGACAGTCTGGACGGAATCCTGATGAAGGGACTGAGCCTGCGTGAAAACAGCACAGACAGGGAGTTTTCCACGCTTACCTTTGGAGATATAAAGAGCAACACCGTCACCAGCTTTATAGAGGATGGAAATGTCAGCGGGCAGACTCTAGGCTGTTATCTGTGGGGCGTTTTCCCTATAAAGGATGTACATGTGCAGCTGGTAGAGGGCGAGAGTGTATTTGCATCAGGCAGGCTGGTGGGCATATATGAGCAGATGAAGGGAGTGCTGGTGCTTGATTCTGTCAGCTTTGAAAATCAAAATGGTGAGGTGGTAGAGCCGGCAAAGGGAGCTATAAGGGGAGGAGACTATATAACCGCGGTAGATGGGCAGGAGGTAAACAGCAAGGAAGACATAGTGAAGCTTGTAGATTCTGCCAAGGGAGAATATATGCGCTTTAGCATACTGCGGGGCAATGAGGAATCAGAGGTACTCATACAGCCGCAGAAATCCTCCGAGGGCAGCTATCTGGCAGGCATATGGAT
>URLU01000016.1 GCA_900548765.1 uncultured Lachnobacterium sp. | reverse complement strand
TAGATGTTAAAATTGACAAGGCTGCCAAGAAAAATGCAAAGGCTCCTGCACCGGAGGCAGCGGTCGGATATACTGCAAACACCAGTCAGGCTGTGAATGCAAACCAGAGTATGAATGCCAATCAAACTAAGCCGGCTGATAGAAATTTCAGTGTAAATAAAGCAGCAAATAATTATAATGCTAATAATCAAAACAAGGATGGCAAAAAAACAATCCTTGTGGTAGACGATTCTCCAATCATGCTCAAAGTCATAAGAGAGCAGTTAAAGGAATTTTATGATGTTGTAATAGTGACCAGCGGCAAGCTGGCACTCAAATACCTGAAAGAAAACAAGGTGGACATGATGCTCTTAGACTACAATATGCCAGAGATGTCGGGGCTTGATGTGCTAAAGACCATGAAAGCAGATGCAGCAACCAGAAACATACCGGCAGTATTCCTGACAGGTGTATCTGAGAGGGCAAAAATCGCTCAGGCTCTTGCCTTAGGACCACAGGGATATCTGCTTAAACCGATTGACAAGGAGAAACTGTTTGCAATGATACATAAATGCATAGGATAAGGGGCATATATGGAGAAAAACTTATATTCGCTTTTTGAATTACTTGATAAGGACGACATAGAAAAGACACTTGGCAGCATAAATAAATATGGCAGTACCAATAAAAAAATATATGACATAAGTGAGTTTGACCCCAAAGAACACAGGAGTGCCCATTATGCCGAAATATCCTTAGATGGTAAAACACTTGGATACATAGTTGATGTAGGAGAATGGTCTGATACAGAGCCGGATGATGGTAGTCTTCAAAATTCCGCCAATATACTTGAATTTATCTGCGGGAATAATCTCAAGCTCAAGAAGCTTAATGAAGAGCTAAAACGGTCATCAGATTTAAAGTCAAGCTTTCTGGCTAATATGAGTCATGAGATAAGAACACCTATGAATGCGGTAATCGGACTGGCAGAGATGGCACTCAGGGAGGATTTATCACCCACTGTAGAGGGCTATGTCAGGCAGATTGAATCATCAGGTCAGTTATTACTAACCATAATCAATGATGTCCTGGATTTTGCCAAGATTGAAGCTGGCAAGCTGGACATTATCTATTCGGAATACAATGTCATGCAGATGATTAGTGACGTGGGCAGCGCAGTTATGCCTCGAATCGGCAATAAGGACATAGAGCTTATCATGGATGTGAACCCAGGAATCCCTAAAATGCTTGTGGGGGACTGCGTCAGAATCAAGCAGGTGCTCATAAATCTTGCCACCAATGCTGTGAAATTCACAGACAGCGGAACAGTTACAATCTGGATTGACTTTATCAAAAAATCAGACTTTGAGATAACTCTTTTAGCTTCAGTTCAGGATACCGGCATCGGCATAAAGGAGGAGGATATGGGCAGGCTTTTTGACTCCTTTACCCAGCTTGAGAGCCGGAAGGACAGGACTGTGGAGGGCACAGGACTGGGGCTTGCAATATCTAAAAATCTGGTTACTCTCATGAATGGAAATATGCTGGTGGAGAGCAAATATGGCGTTGGCTCAAAGTTCGCATTTCAGGTGCCACAGCGTATAGCCCAATCAAGTCCCAGCATAGAGCTTCATACGGAAAAGCCCATAAAGGTTGGAATAGTTGGTGGTAATGAATATGTCAAGGATGCCCTGAGGCATGACCTGAATCGTCTGATGGCTGCCTTTTATGATTTTAAAATGACAGATGAGATGGATTATGATTTTGTATTTTTGGACAAGGAATCACTGTCTGAGGATATGAAAAAACTTGCCCTAGCTAATCCACAGACCACTTTTGCTGTCATAACGGGTTATTGTGATTCACTGGATTCTGACATCCCAAATGTTATATATGTCAGAAGACCAATGTGTGTAAACAAAGTAAGTGCCATTTTAAATCATGAGGATCCTAATATAGTAAATTATGTACCAACAGGGAATTACATTGATTTCTGTGCACCGGATGCAAAAGTGCTTCTGGTGGACGACAATGAGATAAACCTTACTGTAGTTGAAGGACTTCTGGAGCCGCTTCAGATGCAGATTGACACAGCCACCCGTGGAAAGCAGGCTCTGCAGATGATGAAGGAGAAGAAGTATGATATGATTTTTATGGATCATATGATGCCGGAGATGGATGGTGTGGAAGTAACACACATAATAAGAAGGGATTACCCGGAATACAACATGGTTCCAATTATCGCACTTACTGCGAATGCCGTAGAGGAGTCAAAAAGCATGTTTTTGATGGAGGGGATGAATGACTTCATAAGCAAGCCGGTTGAACTAAGGCTTCTGACTGCATGTATAAAAAGATGGCTGCCTAAAGAGCTTCAAAAACATATCGCACCAGCGGAATATGAGAAAAAGAAAGATGAACAGGAGGATAAGGAGCTGCCGGTTATAGAAGGTCTGAATACGGCAGAGGCTGTCAGACTGCTGGGCAGCGTCAGACTGTTCTGGAAGGTATTGGAGAATTATTACAGGGATATTGATAAAAGAAGTAAAATAATAAGGGGTTATTACGAAGAAAAGAATTGGGATTTATATACTATTGAGGTTCATTCATTAAAGAGCACATCAAGGCAGGTGGGTGCCATGAAGCTTGCTGACCTGGCAGAAGCACTTGAAAGAGCTGGAAAAGATAATGATATAGAAAAAATCATTAATGGAACAGAGGATATGCTAAAAGTATATGAGTCTTATAAGTCATATCTGGCACCTTATTTTAATAAAACACAGAATCTTGAGAATACAGGTGCCAGTCTCTTGCTTGAAGGCAGGATGAGAGATGAGTACCTGAGCAGGCTTAGAGAAGCTGTGGAAAGACTTGACTTTGATACAATTGAGCAGGCAATCGCAGAGATGGATACCTACTCATATTCAGAAGACGATAAGAAAAAATATGAGGCCTTAAAGGATGCATTTGACAATGTGGATTTTGAAGCACTCAATAAATTGCTGCAAGGTTGGGTATAGTTATGAAGTATAAGGAATTATTTGAAACTGGCATAAAAAGATGCACTAGCTGCAACTGTGATCTGCCCGAGGGGTACGAAGGGGAAATTTGTCCCAGATGCGAGGAGACAGAACTTTTTGAACAGGTCAAGGAATACATAAGAAGCAATGATGTGACAGAGTGGGATGTGGCAGAGAAATTTGGCATCCCGAGAAGAAAGGTCAGAAACTGGATATCACAGGGCAGAATCGAGTACAAGGATGATGGCACACAGCACTTTGGAAAAATATATGAGAGGTGCAGCAGGTGTGGCAATCCTGTGCTTTTCGGAGCAGAATGTCAAAATTGCGCAAAGAAATTCAAGAGATAAAAATAAAATGTTATTTTTTTAACAAAAAGCTTTTTGGCTATTGATTTATTGTGCATTTTTTTATATACTTCATAGGTGAAAGCGCAAACAAATTATCTGCTATAAAATATGCAGATGATTAAATAAATATTTTAGAAAAGAGGTTAATGAGATGGCAAAAGTTGATTTAAGCAAGTATGGTATCACTGGTGCAACAGAGATCGTTTACAATCCTTCTTACGAGACATTATTCGCAGAAGAGACAAAAGCTGGTCTTGAAGGTTATGAGGTTGGACATGAGACAGAGCTTGGTGCTGTTAACGTAATGACAGGTATTTATACAGGACGTTCTCCTAAAGATAAATACATCGTTATGGATGCGAACTCAAAGGACACTGTATGGTGGAACTCAGAGGAATATCCAAATGACAACCATCCAATGACAGAAGAGACATGGGCAGTTGTTAAGGATCTTGCAAAGAAAGAGCTCTCAAACAAGAGACTTTTCGTAGTAGATGCATTCTGTGGAGCTAACAAGGATACACGTATGGCTGTACGTTTCATCGTTGAGGTTGCTTGGCAGGCTCATTTC
Source organism: uncultured Lachnobacterium sp. (assembly GCA_900548765.1). Taxonomy (GTDB): domain Bacteria; phylum Bacillota; class Clostridia; order Lachnospirales; family Lachnospiraceae; genus Roseburia. The sequence goes on along the minus strand of URLU01000016.1, from coordinate 15,502 downwards.
GTAACAAATATGTTCATCCAGCCTACAGCAGAAGAGCTTGAGAGCTTCGAGCCAGATTTCGTAGTATACAATGCTTCAAAGGCTAAGGTTGAGAACTTCAAGGAGTTAGGACTTAACTCTGAGACATGTGTAGCATTCAACATTTCAAGCCGTGAGCAGGTTATCATCAATACATGGTACGGCGGAGAGATGAAGAAGGGTATGTTCTCTATGATGAACTACTACCTTCCACTTAAGGGAATTGCTTCTATGCACTGTTCAGCAAACGCTGATATGAATGGTGAGAACACAGCAATCTTCTTCGGACTTTCAGGAACAGGAAAGACAACACTTTCTACAGATCCTAAGCGTCTTCTTATCGGAGATGATGAGCATGGCTGGGATGACAACGGTGTATTTAACTTCGAGGGTGGATGTTATGCAAAGGTTATCGGACTTGACAAAGAGTCTGAGCCAGATATCTACAACGCAATCAGAAGAGATGCTCTTCTTGAGAACGTAACTGTTGATGCAGACGGCAAGATTGATTTTGAAGACAAGAGCGTTACAGAGAACACTCGTGTATCTTACCCAATCAACCATATTACAAATATTGTTAAGCCTGTATCTTCAGCACCAGCTGCAAAGAACGTAATCTTCCTTTCAGCAGATGCATTTGGAGTACTTCCACCAGTATCTATCCTTACACCAGAGCAGACACAGTACTACTTCCTTTCAGGATTTACTGCAAAGCTTGCTGGTACAGAGCGTGGAATCACAGAGCCAACACCTACATTCTCAGCATGTTTCGGACAGGCATTCTTAGAGCTTCATCCTACAAAGTACGCTGAGGAGCTTGTTAAGAAGATGAAGAAGTCTGGAGCAAAGGCTTACCTTGTTAACACAGGATGGAATGGAACAGGAAAGAGAATCACAATCAAAGATACAAGAGGAATCATCGATGCTATCCTTTCAGGAGCTATCCTTAAGGCTCCTACAAAGAAGATTCCAATGTTCAACTTTGAGGTTCCAACAGAGCTTCCAGGAGTAGATTCAGGAATCCTTGACCCACGTGACACATATGCAGATGCATCTGAGTGGGAGACAAAGGCTAAGGATCTTGCTGAGAGATTCAACAAGAACTTCGTTAAGTACACATCTAACGATGCTGGAAAGGCTTTAGTTTCTGCTGGACCACAGCTTTAATCTGGGCTTTTGCCACATTGGCATTTGAATATTTAGTATTCTAGGGCTGGCGCACTAGCTGATATATCAGCGGTGCGCCGGCTTTTTTTGCCATGCATACATAAACTATAAAATTGCCAATCACCCCGATAAGTTGTAAAATAGAATGACTGCATCAACCTCAATATCTAAAGGAGCTCTCAAAAAGATGAGTAATTATAAAAGTAAAAAAGATAAATTTTCCATAATACCCTATCTGATGGAGTACAAGTGGCACTATCTGATAGGGGTTCTGGTGCTTCTGGCTGTGGATTTGGCAAGCCTTTATATCCCACAGTTTACAGGTGAGATAATAGACGGACTTACAGCCAAAACACTGGATATGACTGGTGTCATAGACATAATCAAAAAGATATTTGCAGCTGGAATAATAATGATGGTGGGCAGATTTGGCTGGAGATATTTCATAATCGGTGCGTCAAGAGGGATTGAGTACAGGCTTCGTGATGATATGTTTGGTCACCTTGAGACCTTATCTGCGAGATACTTTAACAGTCACAAGACCGGTGACCTGATGGCACATTTTACCAATGATTTACAGGCTGTCCGCATGGGAACAGGAATGGCTGTAATCACCACCTTTGACGCTGTGATTATGACCATCATGGTACTGATAAAAATGATTGTCTATGTGGATTTTAAGCTCACAGCCTTAGCCTTTATACCCCTGATTTTTATAGCTTTTGGCTGCTATTACTACGGCATAGAGTCCAAAAAGAGACAGCTTAAGAGGCAGGATGCCTTTTCTTTGTTGTCGGATAAGGTGCAGGAGAGCTTTGCTGGAATCCGGGTTATCAAGGCATTTGTGCAGGAGGACAAGGACTTTGATGAGTTCGAGAAGGCTTGTCAGGATAATAAGGAGAAAAACCTGGCAGTCGTAAAGCTTAGGGCCATATTTGGACCAGCCCTTGATGCTATAATCGGTGTGAGTATTGTCATCACTCTGGTGGCAGGCGGAAGAATGGTGCTGGAGGGTCAGGTGTCAATAGGACAGTTCGTGGCATTTAACTCATATATCACCATGCTGGTATGGCCTATGATTGCAACCGGTGACTGCATCAATATATTCAGTCAGGCTGTGGCAGCCTGGGACAGAATCAGCAGTATTTTTCTGGAAAAACCAGACATTGTTGACCTGGTGCCGGAGGGGCTTTCAGGGCAGGATATGCATATAGAGGGGGATATCGAGATGAAAAATCTCACCTTCACCTACCCGGATGGCACTGAGCCTGTGCTTTCAGATATAAATGTCCATATCAAAAAGGGCCAAATGCTGGGGGTGCTGGGCAGGACAGGAAGCGGCAAGTCCAGCCTTGCAGACCTGCTGCTTCGTATATATGATTGTCCAAAAGGCATGCTTTTAATTGACGGCAGAGCCATAACGGACTATCCTCTTGAAGTCCTCCACAGGGATGTGGCTTATGTGCCACAGGAAAACTTTATGTTTTCTGACACTCTGGAGGAAAATATTGCCTTTGGACTTGAGGAGAGGATTGACGACCATCCAGAGCTTATAAATGAGATTCATCAGGCGGCAAAGGATGCCTGTATACACGATAACATTATGGATTTCCCGGATGAGTACAAGACTCTTGTGGGAGAGCGTGGAGTCACACTGTCAGGAGGACAGAAGCAGAGAAGCTCTATTGCCAGAGCCCTTCTCATGGATGCATCTGTATTGATTCTTGACGATTCACTTTCAGCAGTTGATACAGATACCGAGGAGCAGATTCTTGAGAATCTCTTAAGGCTCAGAAAGGGTAAGACCACTATTGTCATTGCCCACAGGATTTCTACGCTTTCAAAGGCTGACCATGTGATGGTGCTTGAGGATGGAAAAATGACAGAGTACGGCACCCATGAGGAGCTGGTGAAGCTGGGAGGCTTCTATGCAGACATATGTGAAAAGCAGCAGTTAGAGCAGGAATTGGAGGTGATGTAGCATGGCAAAAATGAATGAAGATAGTATCGAATCAAAATACAAGGGAAATGCCCTGCTGCGTCTCCTGTCATATGCAAAGCCCTATGCTTTCTGGGTGGCACTGGCATTAATTCTGGTGCTGGTACTTACATGGTTTGATTTGTACCGGCCGATTCTAATCGGTGATGCAATCAACTTATTTGAAGCAGATGGCGATTATGATGTAATTGTAAACACAGCAATAAAATACAGCATAGTGCTGGCTCTTGGATTTGTCTTTAACATAGCCCAGACCTGGATTCTCCAAAAGACAGGACAGAATATCATCCTTCAGGTCAGGAGGGAGCTTTATCTGCACATTCAGTCCTTAAGCAGCAGATATTTTGACCTGACACCGGTTGGAAAACTGGTGACAAGAGTTTCAAATGACGTAGAAGCCTTAAACGAGATGTATTCTGACATTCTTGTTAAGCTCTTTAGAAATATAATAAAAATCATAGGGCTTGCAGCTGTCATGCTTGTCTACGATTACAAGCTGGCACTTTTCTCATTTATACTGCTTCCTATAGTGATTCTTCTCACTGTATTTTTCAGGAGAATGGCAAGAAAAATCTATAGAATCTACAGGACAAGGCTCACTGATTTAAATACCTTTTTGTCAGAGCATCTGTCAGGAATGAGAATCATACAGATTTTCGGACGAGAGGAGAGAAAATACGAGGAATTTCACGACAAAAATAAGAAGCTCTACAAGGCTTTCTACAATGAAATGCTTATTTTTGCAGTGTTCAGACCCCTCATGTACATCTTGAGTGTGCTTTCACTTATGATAGTGCTCTGGGTGGGAAGCAGGGAGGTATTCGCCACAGTTATATCAGTTGGAACCCTCTATATTTTTTCAAACTATATACAGTCCTTCTTTGACCCAATCCAGGAGCTGGCGGAGCAGTTCTCCACATTGCAGTCATCAATAGCCTCTGCTGAGAAGATTTTCACCATCATGGATGAGGACTTTTCTATAGAAGAGGTTGAAAATCCGGTTGTCCTGCCTGAAATCAAGGGCAGAATCGAGTTCGACCATGTCTGGTTTGCCTATGATGATGAAAATTATGTCCTTAGGGATGTGTCCTTTGTCATAGAGCCTGGGCAGAAGGCTGCCTTTGTGGGTGCGACAGGAGCTGGAAAATCATCCATACTTAACCTGATTGGACGATATTACGACATTCAGAAGGGGCACATATATATTGACGGAGTGGATATAAAGGAGCTTAGCAAGAAGCAGCTCAGAAGTGCCATCGGTCAGATGCAGCAGGATGTCTTTATTTTTGAGGGAGATATCGAATACAATATCAGGCTGCATGACGAGGACATCACGGATGAGGATGTAAAAAAGGCAGCAGAGTATGTCAACGCATCAAGATTTATAGAGAAGCTTCCGGGGGCTTACAAGGAGCCTGTGACAGAGAGAGGTGCCACATTCTCCGCAGGAGAGAGACAGCTTTTATCATTTGCCAGAACCCTTGCCCATAAGCCAAGCATACTTGTAATGGATGAGGCTACTGCCAATATTGATACTGAGACGGAAATCCTCATACAGGAGGCACTGGAAAAGCTCATGGAGGGACGTACAACTATTATGGTTGCCCACAGGCTTTCGACGATCCAGCATGCGGACTGTATTATGGTTATGCATAAGGGAAAAATCAGAGAGCAGGGAACGCATCAGGAGCTGCTGGCGCAGGATGGAATTTATAAGAAGCTGTATGAGCTGCAGATGCAGTGATTAGTTAGATTCGCAAACTTCCCACCTATTTTTAGATTGTGGATGTATCAGGTAATGATAGGTGGGAAGTTTGGGGGGATAGTATTATAATTTAAGCTATATTCATATCACTTATATTCATGCTTTATGGTCTGCATATACAATCCTGCAAATCAAATGCTCTTTTATACATATTAACACGTTCATTAAACTGCTCATAGAAATCCCTGTCGACTGTATAGTCTGATACATAAAAGCTATGCATAATTCTCATGGTCAGTTCCTGGGCCTGTTCCTCTGTTGCAGCAGCAATCACTTCCGCCATCTGCCGCCTGAAATCGTGCCAGACCTGCAGATATTCATGGTATTTCTTAGCAGGCTCTATGCCAATCCATTTATTGATTTTTACCTTGGAGCGGTCTGTTTTGGGACAGCTCTTATCCAGAAGGATATATTCCAGCTTTCCCTCTGTATAGTCTCTTCCCAGTGGGAAAAGCCTGCACATGCCGGGTCTGTAGTCATGTATGCTGCAGCGCTTTTCTTTTAGAAATGGACAGGCATCTGTGAAATCCGACATTTTAATATGTGGAACAATAAGCCCCTTATCAAGACTTAATTCTATATAGCCCTTGGACAAAAGCTGGTTAAAGCTGAAAAAACTCCGGTTAAACTGGTAGATGTCATATGGGTCTATCAGTATGGAGTCTCCCATGCCCTCGCAGCAGTCTGAGCAGCCGGTGCAGTCATGGCAGTCTGTCTTTGCCATATCATTTAAGCTATAAAATTTTCCGTCAGAATCTGGATTGATATATCGGCTCATTATGTCCCCTTTTCATATGAGTATATGTTGAATTATATAGTTTTCAAATGCCCATATGCCCATATGCCATATTTTCATACTTACATCTGGCATATAGCATAGGTGCTGATACATTCTTGTATGTAAACTAACATAGCATATTAGACAAAAAAAGGCAATAAAGTACTGATTAAATTGACAAAATATGACATAGGCTTCATAATTTGAATATAGAGAAAAGAGGTAAATGATTATGAATTACAGTGATGTTATTAAACAGAAAAATCGTATCCTTGCAATTACGCTCCTGATATGTATTGTGTTGAGAGGCATAGTTAATGGGTTTTTCATGGGGCTCAGTCAGGTCGCTATTTTTGCTGTAGGCGGACTGATCCTGACAGCAGCACTTTTGCTGCTTGCCAGATTTGTAAACCCAATGGTGATGATGTATCTGATGGTAGTCCTGATGTCGGTCATATGCATTGTGCTGATGCTTGCATTTCCGTGTACCACTAACTACCTGATGTTTTTTCTGGCTATATTTTTTGTTGTTATATATGAGGATATCAGACCTATAATAATGCAGACTGTCATATGTGCAGTGGCTATGGCTGTATTCTATGTCAGGTATGCAGACAGGCTTGCTGAGACCTGGTCAGCAGATGCAATGGCTATGTGTATCGTATATCTGGTCAGCGGAATGCTTGTGTACATATCTTTGTGCAGGATGACAAGGAGCCAGTTTGCCAGACTTCAGGAGACCAGCAGGGCAAGCGAAGAGGCAAAGGGCAAGGCAGAAAGTCTCCTTGGTGAGATAGGCAAATCTGTGGAGAAGCTGGGTTCAACCAGTGGAAAAATAAGCGAGAGTGTAGAAAGCACAGGGGAAATCTCAAACCAGATAGCAAGTGCCACAGATGATGTGGCAAGCCGTGCCATGGCAGAGGTTCAGAGTGTGGAAGAGATTACCCAGATGATAGAGGACGGAGTGCAGCAGGTCAGAGAGGTATCAAACTCTGGCAGCATCATGGCAGAGGCATCAAATGCAACCAATGACAAGCTTGAAGAGGGAGAAGGTCTTGTGGAAGAGCTGTCATCCAGAATGCAGGAATTAAATGAGAAGATGGATGCGATAGCTTCATCTGTAAGCAGCCTGAATGAAGAAAATACAAAGATAGCAAATATCCTTAATTCCCTGGATGAGATTACATCCCAGACCAACCTCTTGTCCTTAAACGCATCCATAGAGGCTGCCAGGGCAGGTGAGCACGGAAAAGGCTTTGCGGTTGTAGCAACAGAAATCAGACAGTTATCTGAGGATTCAGCCCAGTTTTCTGAGCAGATTAAGAAAATCCTTGATGGAATCAGAAAGCAGACAGAGGAGCTCAGCCGTGACATAGTAAATGGACAGGATTCGGTTGGCAGGTGCAGTGATAATGCAAAGGCAGTAGACGATTCCTTCGGACAAATCAAGGAGAACACCCTGCAGGTAATTGACCAGGCAAGAGATATAAACGACCAGGCTAACAGTCTGGAAACCCTTATGAACAGGACCCTGGAAAATGTAAAGGACATAAACGAAAACATTGAGTCCACATCAGCCGCTATGCAGGAAATCGCATCGAGCATTTCAGAGCTCAATGGCAGCATAGATAATGTGGTGGTGGGTTATAATGATATTAACTCTATTACAAGCTCCCTTGTGTCGGCTTCTGGCAGGGGGTAATATATCAAAGACTATTTGACAAGTAACGAAAATGTCGTTACAATTGATTTGATTGGAGGCGATAAATATGGATAAATCAGCAACACTTAATTTAAGAGTTAATCCTACATTAAAATCAGATGCAGAGACTATTCTTTCACGACTTGGTATTCCTATGTCTACTGCGGTTGATATGTTTCTTAATCAGGTTGTATTGGTAGGCGGCATTCCTTTTTCTGTTACAGTACCAAAGTTACCAGCAGATATAGATGCAGCACAGATGACAGAGACACAGCTTCATGCAAAACTCCAGCGAGGTTACGATGACTATAGTGCTGGAAGGACACAGGATGCAGCAGCTGCATTTGAGCAATTCAGGGAGCGTCATATGTGATGGAAAAATATGAAGTAAAGATAACGGATGAAGCGCTCAATGATATGGAAAGAATCTATGAATATATTGCAAAAGAGCTGTTGGCTCCAGAGAATGCGATGCAACAGTATAATCGTATAGCAGATGCTATTCTTACATTAGAATCTTTCCCGGATAGATTTGCTGTGTTTGAAATGGAGCCAGAGCATTCTTGGGGATTGAGACGGATGGTTGTAGATAACTATCTTGTCTGCTATCTGGTTGACTCGAAAGCTGTTACAGTAACAGATGTCTTATATAGTGCATCGAATGTCTATGCAAGATTAGGCGAAAGACATATGTGGTGAGTAACTATCAAACGCAAAGAATAATACTCCACACAGGAATAGTAAGCATCGACAGCAGTGTCGAAGCCACCACAAGCTTCGTTGCAAATATCTCATCAGCATGATACTTGCTTGCAAGGATGCTGGTGGTTGCGCCGGCTGGCATGGCAGTCAAGATTACGCATACACCTGTCACCAGGGCAGGAACCGAAAAGACTTTACATATTGCAAACAATGCTGCTGGCATTAGTATGAGACGAATCAGACTATATGCCAGTATTTCTTTGCTAAAAATCGTGAATATATTGGCATCAGCAAGAATCATTCCTATAACCATCATGGACAGACCAGTGTTGCAGTTTCCAATGGCAGCAATGGTGGAGGTCATAAAGTCAGGCAGCTTAAGCTGTGTCACCATAAGAATAAGTCCTATGAAGCAGCCCAGGATGCATGGGTGAGTTACGACTTTTTTGCAGGTGGCCTTCCAGTCAGTGCTCTGAGTGTATATGGCTATGCCAGAGGACCACATCATCACGCGCATTGGAATGAGAAAAATACTTGCCATGGCAAGACCGATTGAGCCAAAGACACCCTCTGCCACCGGATTGCCAAGGAAGCCTGCATTAGAGCATATCAGACCATATTGCAGACTCATCCTGTGTCCCACTTCCTTTTTACCATATATGAGTTTTCCCAGAATTACACTCACCACCTGAATCCCTATACTGATGATAAATACCAGACCGAACTGCCTGAATATATCTCCGTCACAGTCAATCATGAAGGATTTTACGATATTGCAGGGCAGGACTACATATATTACCAAATCGTTGATATTCTTCTGCCCAGCAGGGGATATGATTTTTGCTTTCTTGATAATCACACCCACTAATATAAGTAAAAACATTGTTATCTGTAGTGATAAGACATCGGTCATTTGAATTCTCCTTGTAATAACATAGCGGATACTAATTGTGTTAAATATTGGGATTAAGAATTAAGAGTCCGCCTAATCTAATAGTAAGCATAGTGTACATACCGGAAATTTTATAATTTTGCTTACAATATGTAATTGTACTACAAGATTGTTTTAATGAGAAATAGCTATATGTTAGGGCTTGTATAACCTGATGTATATTTGTTATACCACGTTATTGTGTTAAAGCGAAATATTTATATGGATTTTACAGTTGTTCAAGAAAAGCCAGCAGAGCATTGTATTGTTCAGGAGTCAGTTTAGAGGAAGCTGCTAACAGGGCAGATTGCCTGTCTGTAAGGTGGATTGCCTGCTCATTGTCCTCGAGAAAGAACTGGGAAAGTGTCACACCACAGGCATCACATATCTTGACCAGCGATGGAATCGTCGGCAGCATCTGCTTTCGATACCATGAAGATATGGTGGACTGGGTGAGCCCTGAGCGTTCTGCCAGCTGGTATTCTGTCCAATGGTGAGCCTCTCTTAATTCTGTTATTCGTTCTAATACATTTATCATGATAATCCTCGTACTTTGTTTTTGCGTTAATTATAGTAAGAATTATCGTTGCAAAATAATATTTATAAACGTATAATGTTAACGATAATACATACTAAGGAGGTGTAAATAATAATGAGTAACTTGGAGTTTAAAATGGTGGAATTGTAATTGATGGAAAAACATATCTTTAAAAGATACCATCATAGGTATGGGTATTATTAAAGAAAAGAATTTTACCCTGAATGGATTTACTAATTGTATTTTCTATTCAGGGGATAATACCCCTTCTCTACAGGTAGGCAATAGCCTTGTGTACCAAAGCATGCAGGAAAAGCTGCCGGTGGCATGTTTTCCGTTTTTGGATTTTTTCCATTCCATCTGCTTATATAAGTCCAGAAAATCTCCATTTTGGACTTATTCATCATATATATACCAATCCGAGCACAAAAAAAGAACTTCATGCAGAAAATCAATGATTTTTAGTATATAAATCTCTGATTTTACTGCAAAAAGTCCAATTTTTATGTCTGTGATATAAATTATCCCAGTATCTCAGCCAAATCCTGCTCTGGTGTAGTAGTCGGAGCAATATTGTAGTTCTCTACCAGAAAGTTTAGCACATTTGGAGAGATAAAGGCTGGCAGGGTTGGTCCCAGCTTGATATTCCTGATGCCCAGGTGGAGCAGGGTGAGGAGTATGCAGACAGCCTTCTGCTCGTACCATGACAGCACCATTGAGAGAGGCAGCTCGTTCACTCCGCAGTCGAAGGCTTCGGCAAGTGCTACTGCCACCTTGATAGCTGAGTAGGCATCATTGCACTGTCCCATATCCATGATTCTAGGAAAATCTCCTATTTTTCCCAAATCGAGGTCGTTGAATCTGTATTTTCCACAGGCAAGAGTAAGAATAATAGAATCCTCCGGTGTCTGCTTTACAAAATCAGTGAAGTAGTTTCTACCTGTGCGGGCACCATCACATCCGCCTACCAGGAAGAAATGCTTTATAGCTCCAGCCTTAACAGCCTCAACGATTGTTCCCGCATTTGAGAGAACAGCATTGTGGGCAAAGCCGGTCATAACAGTATCTCCGCCATTGATACCGGTTCTGTGCTGGTAGTCTTCATATCCGCCCAGCTCTAATGCTTTCTCGATTACAGGAGTGAAATCCTTGTCCTCACCGATATGAGTTACGTCCGGGAAGGATACAACCTCTGTGGTGAATACCCTGTCCTTGTAGCTTGGCTTTGGCGGCATAAGGCAGTTGGTGGTGAAAAGCACTGCTCCCGGAATATTGTCAAATTCCTTCTGCTGGTTCTGCCATGCTGTTCCAAAATTTCCCTTGAGGTGCTTGTATTTCTTAAGCTCAGGGTAGCCATGGGCTGGAAGCATCTCTCCGTGGGTGTAGATGTTTATGCCCTTTCCCTCTGTCTGGTCAAGGAGAGTCTTGAGGTCCAGCAGATCGTGACCGGTTACGACAATAAATGGTCCCTTTTCGACAGAGAGAGTCACCTCTGTAGGCTCCGGATTGCCGTAGGTCTTGGTGTTTGCCTCATCGAGAAGTCCCATGCAGGTGAAGTTGTGCTGACCCACCTCAAGTACGATTGGGAGCAGTTCATCCATGCCCCAGTCCTGACCGATTGCGTCAAGAGCTTTGACAAAGAATGCGTCCACTTCATCGCTGTTGTAGCCAAGTACCATTGCATGATACGCATAGGCAGCCACACCCCTGATTCCGAATAAAATCAAGGACTTGAGAGAGCGGATATCCTCATTGGCATTCCAGAGGAGCTTCATATCATAGTCCTCTCCCTTTGAGAGGGCGTGTATCCTGTCAGTCATTTCCGCAACTGTTTTTTCGTTAAAGTTTACATTTGTGATAGTTGTAAAAAGTCCTTCGACAATGACTTTTTTCTCTTCCTTAGTCGGAGCACCATCTATTCCTCTTGCAAGCCCGATTAATGCGCCTGTCAGCTCGTCCTGAAGTCTGGCTACATTTGCATCCTTGCCACATACTCCTGCTTTACCTGTACATCCTGTGCAGCCGGCAGTCTGCTCGCACTGGAAACAAAACATATTATTTTCCATTAAAAATCCTCCTGGTGATTTGTCTGTTTATTTGATACAGGCTTATCATAATAGGATTTGAAATTAAAATATGTTGTAATTACAACATTCTTGTGTGGATTAAACTTTAAAATTATGATATAATATCCGAAAACACGGAAAAGAGGAGTTGCTTTTGAATATATACGAAAAAATTTTTAACAGACTAGAAGAACTTAATATGAGCCAGAGTGAATTGTCGAGACGAACTGGTATTGCTACAAGTACTATTAGTGATTGGAGAAAGAAAAAAATTAATCCACAGGCAGATAAGCTGGTGACAATTTGTAAAGCACTTGATATGTCAATTGTTAATTTGCTGTGTGATGAAGAAGATATGAAAAATGAAATTTTAATGGCAGATTGTTTTGACAATGAAGATAGTATACTTATTGAAAAATTAATTGATTCTAATATTGACATTAGGAGAAGAGTACTAAGCTATTATGAGAAAATTCTTGCTGTTAAATCAGCGGGGGCTGACTGCAATGATGGAAATATATCAATTATTCAGGATGTCGATGGAAATAATATAGTATTAATTAATGACATTTTGTTCAAATCAAGGCGAGCTATTGATTGGAATGAAATAGAACAGATATTAAAGAAATACATTGGAGAATATTATGAAATTGCTGAAACCGCAGAAAAGGTATATATTGGAGCAGACTTCCCAGATGAGTTTTCGCATTCAAAATATACTAAAGCTATAAAAGGAGCAAATGAGAAAGCTAAGGCGAATGTTCTACCGGCAATCGGAAAACTTATTTTAATTGCTGATAATAAAACCGTGTTTCCAGATTATGATAAAAAACATGGAAACAAGGCAAAAAATGGTTGGTATCGCTATGATACGAGATTTGGTATACCGGTTTATAGTGACGTAGGGGAAATAGAGAGATATAATATTTTTAAAGCAAGAATGCTTGTACGTTGTGATGAAAATAAGAAATTATATTTATATGATATTGTACAAATAAAAAAGGAAACGAGCAGGCCGCTTGAGTAAAAACTGTACGGTAGAAAACTTCATTTCCTTACGCATGATAGTAACAAAGGATACGGGATTTGTCAATCCGAATAAAATAATCTAAAACAATTAAAAACAATAGAAAGAGAAATAACAATGAACAAACAATTACAACAAAAACAATCTGAAATGCATGCCCTTCACAAAGAAGTCCATGCCCTTTTCATAGAAAAAAACATAAAAGGCGCCCTAAAGAACGAGTACAACAACAAGCTTGCCCAGTACGACAATATGTACTCATCCTTAGAGACCATGAAAAGCCAGATGACAGACCAGGCAGCAGAAAGCCTCATAAACCACCAGCTTACAATTCTAAGTCAGAGGATGGAGTTTGAGCGTGAGATGAAGGAAAAGTTTGAGGCATATTAATTTCTTAATCAAATCTTAATCATTTAACCAGTTGGAACTTAATGTGGTTTTGCGTACAATGTCTATAGTATCAATGGTACAGAACAATATCCGGAGGAAAAAATGTATAGAGTTTTAGTTTGTGATGATGAAAAGGATATAGTTTCCGCGCTGGAAATATATCTTATGAGCGAGGGATACGAAGTAGTAAAAACCTACAATGGCAGGGAAGCCCTGGAGGCTGTAAAGCTTCAGGAGATACATCTTGTGCTTATGGACATAATGATGCCGGTGATGGATGGAATACAGGCCATGGCAGAAATCAGAAAAATATCAAATGTGCCGGTAATCCTTCTCACCGCCAAAAGCGAGGACACAGACAAGGTGCTGGGACTGACAATCGGAGCTGACGATTATGTGACAAAACCATTTAATCCGGTAGAGCTTCAGGCGAGAGTTAAATCCCAGATAAGGAGATATATGCTTCTGGGCGGCGGTACACCTGTCACAGAAAAGCTTACAGTTGGCGGAATAGAAGTGGATGACAAGTCAAAAGAGGTCACACTGGATGGCGAGCTTGTCAATCTCACCAGGACAGAGTACGACATCTTAAAACTTTTACTGGAGCACAAGGGGGAGGTATTCTCTCCCAACCAGATATATGAGAAGGTCTGGAAGGATGATCCCTTTGGAACAGAAAACACAGTTGCCGTACATATCCGTCATTTGAGGGAAAAAATCGAATATGATCCGGCAAATCCAAGATACCTGAAGGTCGTGTGGGGACGAGGATATAAAATGGAAGGTGAATGATTATGAAGAAACAAAACAACAGCTTCTGGTTTAAGGCGGTGAATTTTGCCATATGCGGCCTGGCTATAGCCGGTTCCATAGCTGGGATAGCGGGCATGGTCTTATATGGCATGCTTCCAGAAAAAGCAAAGGCAGTAAATGCTGTATACAATAATATAACAGGTGCTTACAGTGCCCAGCTTGTGGGTCAGATAATAGATGGAGACACCGATAATCTGGATTCGGTGAAAAATGCTGCCAGCATGGAGTATACCATTGTAAAAAGCAGTGATTCTGACTTTGACAGGGCAGTGGAGTCAAAGGATATAAGCTATGTATACGGAAGTGCAGCCCTGCTCAAGGATTACCAGTATGTCCACAGATATGTGGATGATGGAACAGGTGACACACCAGATTTTAATCTGGTAAATGTGCTTTCCGCCATGGAATATAGCAACATCTATGACTATACATTGCATGATTCCTATGTATATGAGCTGTCTATTACACAGATAGCACTGGACATAAATTCGGCACAGTTCTGCGTTTTTGCAGGAGATAAGGTCTATTTGCCTAAAAAGGTTGATGTGGAGTACTGGAATGGAAAAACAGAAACCTATGTATTGTCAGGTGAAGATTACACCAATTTCTATACAGGTGAGACACTGGATTCTGCCAAGATAGAAGACTGGCTGGATAATGATTCACTCAGCACTGTAATGGTTTATGGGTCAGGTGATTTAGCTTCCCTTGTATCTGTAAATACAGAAAATATTAAGACAGATGATGAAGGAGTGCCATCAGAGGACTACATGACAGAAGGCACAACAGATGTAAGCATGCTAGCGGTTTACTCTGACATCAATCGTGATAAAGAGGAATTACCAGATGGATATAGGCTTGATGGCTATCAGATAAGTACAAAAGAAGATACATCATCATACACATATTATTATGTAGTGTCAAAGGTTGATACAGAAGCAGCAAAGCTTGGAGCTGGTAACAATGATTACTTCGCACAGGCAGATACACTCATTGATCTGATGTATAATGCAGGCAGATATGCATGGTTAATAGAGATTGTTTCACTTGTCATATTTGCTGTTACAGCGTATTTTCTGGCAAGAAGTGCAGGAAGACGGACAGCCGGTGAAGAGCATGACGCTGACCAGATATATCTCCGTTGGATAGACAAGATACCATTTGGCGTTTTGACAGGAATCATGTTTATTTTGGAAGGGCTTTTCATAGCAGGAGCTATAGTACCATTTGAGTTTGGCATGACAAATTATGTGCAGCTATTATTGATTACTTTTGAGTCTGCCATGGCAGGTGTATACATTGGGCTCTATTATATAGGAAGCATTATTACAAGATGCAAGGCTCATGTATTCATGAGATATACCCTCTGGTATTACATCACAAGACCTGTAAAGAAATTGTTTAACAGGCTTAAGCTTAATGTGGAGCTGACCAGAGAAAACACACCACTGCTTAAGAGGCTTATAGGCATATTTGTCATTGTATTTCTGGCAGAGCTTTTTACAATTTTTATAGCTGTGGTGTCTGGATTTAGTTCTGGTTCACCGGAACTGATTTTCTTATGGATCATAGTTGTAAAAGCTGTAGAGTTTGGCGCAATAATCAA
>URLU01000015.1 GCA_900548765.1 uncultured Lachnobacterium sp. | reverse complement strand
GAACTCAGGGAAGAAACCGGCAGCCTCAAGAACTTTGTCAAAGTGTTAAATGCAGTAATTGAACCCCAGATAGACAGGAAAAAGCTGGAATTTGTATGTGATTTTGACATAAAGCATGAGAACATAATATGTGATATTACAAAATTCAGGGAAATCGTGTTGAATATCCTGAGCAACGCTGTAAAGTATACTCCGGATAATGGCAGGGTTATATTTTCTATAAAGGAGCTGAAATCGGACCGGGAGGATTATGCAGATTATTGTATTGAGGTAGAGGACAATGGTATTGGCATGCACGAAGACTATCTGCCGCATATATTTGAGCCGTTTTCCAGAGAACGCACAAGTACTGAGAGCAAGGTAGCTGGGGCGGGACTTGGACTTCCTATTGTGAAAGCACTTGTTGATTTGATGGATGGAAATATTGAGGTGGAGAGCCGGTTAGGCCAGGGTACCAGATTTACTATTTACCTGTCATTTTTAATTGCAGAGGATGAAGAAACGACAGAAGAAGCTGTCATTGGCAATAGTGATGATGAGAAGACTATGGTTCTTAAGGACAAAAGAGTTTTACTGGTAGAGGATAATGAGCTGAATGCAGAGATTGCCACGGAGATTCTTACCAGAGAAGGCGTAAATATAGACCGGGCAGAAAACGGAAGCTGCTGTCTGGAGGCCTTGTACAGCAGACCGGAATTATATTATGACTTAATTCTCATGGATATTCAGATGCCGGTTATGAATGGTTATGAGGCAGCAAGAGCAATCCGCGGGCTTGATAACAAAAACGCAGGCATCCCTATCATTGCCATGACTGCAAATGCATTTAAGGAGGATATAGATAAATGTATCCAGGCTGGCATGAATGCCCATCTTGCTAAGCCAATAAACATTGATAATCTTATAACCACAATGCAGCGGGTACTGGAAAATAAGAATGATTTTTAACAATTGTTTCACATGCACATATATTTGGAGGTTGACAGGATGATAGAAGACAAAATACAATCTGCATGCAGGCAGGGGGAAAATTTTATGATGAAAAGTAAATATCACACGATATTGGGCGTGGTTATTGCAGCTCTCGTCATTGGCTTCCTCTTTCTGGCATATACCTTTGTCATCCAGAGCGGCTATAGCAGCTCGATACTTGAGTATTCACTGGAAAGAGATACCAAATGCTCTGACGCCATGAGCTCCTTGATTTCAAACAAGTTCACAAGGGATGATTTCACATCAATTACTTCTACAGCTGATATGAAATCAGAACGCTACATAGAGCTTCAGCAGATGTTAAATGGGCTCAGAAACCTGAATTCTACGCGATATCTGTACACTGCCGGCAGAGATGTGGATGGAAATCTGGTATATCTGGTGGATGGACTGGATTTAGATGCAGAGGACTTCGCATATCCGGGTACCTACATAGAGGAGGAAATGATTCCATATATTGAATCCGCTTTAAAGGGAGAGATTACCTATTCGCAGAAGATTATCGACACCACATGGGGACATATATTTACAGCCTGTTATCCTGTGTATGCTTCAGATGGCTCAGGTGATGTGATAGGTGCCCTGTGTATAGAGATAGACATGGAGGATACCTATGTTTATCTTTCTAAAAGTAAGGGCAGGACAGCGGGAATAGCTGTAATTATGGCACTTATACTTCTAGTCGTTACTGTTATAATTGCTTACATTTACAGAAAGCAGAGGGAGACGGAAGCCGTAAGGCAGTATGAACTGCATGAGGCAGCATCCAGAGCCAACGCAGCCAATGAGGCAAAATCCACCTTCCTCTTTAACATGAGCCATGACATCAGAACACCAATGAATGCCATACTTGGATTTGCAGAGATTGGCCGTAAAAATCTTACCAATTCTCAGAAGGCCGGTGAATGTTTTGAAAAGATACAGATAAGTGGTGGCAAAATGCTGTCGATTATTGACAGTGTACTTGAACTATCCCGTATAGAGTCAGGCAAAACGGTTGTTGAGGAAACTGCAGTAGAGGCTGGAAGCATCATGGACAGCTGTCTTACAATGATTCAGCCAGAGCTGGAAAAAAAGCAGTTGAAGCTGTCGGTTTCAAAAGAGATAACACATCCATATGTGTATATGGACGCAACTCTTATAACTGAGGTTATCCTGAATATTGTAAGCAATTCAATCAAATACACTGCTGAGGGTGGCTCTATTAACTGTTCAATCCGGCAGATAGACGATCTGGGCGATGGGTATATAACCCATGAGATGATATTTGAAGATACAGGAATCGGTATGTCCAAGGAGTTTCAGGAGCATATTTTTGAAGCCTTTACAAGAGAACGGAATTCTACCACCAGTGGAATCGAGGGTACAGGTCTTGGCATGGGAATCGTGAGAAAAATCGTTGACATGCTGGATGGAACAATAGGTGTGGCGAGTGCGGTAGGTGTTGGAACTACATTTACAATTAAGTTTCCCTGCCGCATAGCAAACTATGAGGAGACACAGCCTAAACAGGCAGTATTTGATGATGATGAGGCTGTCTTACAGGGAAAGCATATTTTACTTGCAGAGGATAATGACTTAAATGCAGAGATTGCAATTGAACTTCTGGAAGAGCACGGAGTGATAGTAGACAGGGCAGAAAACGGAGTTATATGTGCTGAAATGCTGGAAAAGGCTTCTGATGAGTATTACAGCCTGATTCTGATGGATGTGCAGATGCCTGTTTTAGATGGCTATAGTACCACTAAGAAAATCAGACATCTTGCTAATAAAAAGAAAGCCAATATACCGGTTATTGCAATGACTGCCAACGCTTTTGCAGAGGATAAAAAGAAGGCTTTGGAGGCCGGAATGAATGATTACGCTGCAAAACCAATAGATATGGGGAAAATGATTCCAATTTTGTTGAAATATATCTGACAAGATGGTATTCTTTTAGTCAGTAAATAGATTGAGAGGTAGGTATGTCTAGGAGACACATTTCAACGGCAGTCCGCATGGTGCTGTTTATAATGGCAATAATTGCATTGCTGATATTTGTGCAGTTACAGATTAATAAAGTAGTAGATTGTAACCAGATTATTTTAGATGACCACTGGACAGTCACTATGGATGGAAAGTCAAGAGAGAATGTAGACCTGTCAAAGATGTTTTTTTCTGATGTAGACAGGGGAGAAACTATTGAGATATCAAGGGTTTTACCTGATGACGGATTCAGGCGCAGTTCTATTTCCATGCTTCTGCGCTATAGCAGGCTTGAGGTATTTCTGGATGGTAAAAAATTTGAAGGCTACAACGAAGATAATTATGCGCAGGGCAATCTGCTTGGAAACGGAATTGTATGGATTGGTTTACCTGAGGACTACAGGGGGAAAACCCTGACCATGAGATTTACCTTTGGAGAGAAGAATTCCTTTACCTCCTTTGATACTATATCGCTTGTAAATACAGAGAGGATTCCTCAGATTTTTGTTGGTGGAAATCTTTTCTCTATTATGATAGTTTCGTTTTTGATGATTTTTGGATTTTTTTCAATACTGGCTGGAATCAATCTGAGAGAATCTGATGACAGGAACAGGATCCTGATTGTGCTGGGCGTGTTTGCCTGGAGCTCAGGTATATGGCTTTTCTGCAACAGCAGGATTAGCTCTATTTTGATAGATGATTTCAGAATATCGGGAACCATGGAATACTGTGCTATCTATATAGCCTTTGTAAGCATGGTGTTTTTCCTCTGGCTGATTGTTGAGAATGCTGTATACAGGGTGGCGTTTAAGATTTGGGGATATATATTGTGTGTTGTATTTACGATATTAATCGTATTGAACTGTATCAATGTCCTTCATTTCCCGGCCACTGTCCACTGGTTCCAGTTGAGTGGAGTTATCACGACAATCATAGGCTGTATTGTGCTGGTCAATGCCTTAAGAGAGCAGACGAACGCAAAGGCTATTAGACATTTTTTGCTTGGATTCTTACTGTTTTTGCTTTTTGTGATTCTGGAGCTGATACGCTACAGATACAATCACAAGGTGAGTCCTTCAATTCAGCTTAAGCAGAGCTTTGTGCCTTTTGGTGTGGCTTTCTTTATCATATGTATGTTTATCAGCTTTGTGGGCTCTATGTACGAGCAGATATACAAGAATATTGAAAAGAAAAAGCTCTATGACATGGCATATTTCGACCATCTGACAGGTCTGAGAAACAGAGCCTGGTGTGACAACATTATGCGTAAGTTCGAAACAGAGGCAGAGCCGGTATCCATACTGAACTTTGACTTGGATTATTTTAAGGAAGTAAACGATACCTATGGTCATCTGGCAGGAGACGAGCTTCTTAAAAGCTTTGGCCGCTGTCTGAGCAGTGTCTTTAGAGAAGCAGACTGTGTGGGACGTATGGGAGGAGATGAGTTTGTAGTAATTCTTAAGTATGTGCCGGAAGACAAGCTGCACAGGCGGATTGAAGAACTGTCTGAGCTTATAAAAAAGGAAAATGCAAAGCTTGCCCATGGACAGATTCAGTTCTCTGTTGGAATTGCCACCAGTCAGGAAAATGAAAATGTCAGTATCTGGAAGCTCTATGAGCAGGCTGACAGGCAGATGTATGAATACAAGCAGTCGAGGCGGTAATTTAAAGCAATATGCGTATATGTCAATGAGATATGTTTTGTGTCTGACAGTACAGAAAGCTGTAGTACATAGGAGATTATTAAAAATGCCCTGTGAGTTCCTAATGGATTCACAGGGCATTATGTATACAAAATAATTTGCAAAAATATGAATGGCTGGTTTTTCAATGCCAAAGTATGCAAGAGAGGCTGCCGGTGGCAGGTTTTATGTATATATGAAAACTAGCCTCTAAGTAAGAGTTCCTTTTCTACGACTGCTCCATCCTTTATGTAGAATCGCGGAACTCGTTTGCTTACAGCACAGGTCAGCTCATATGGTATGGTCTGGGCTATCTGAGCCATATTGTTTATAGAATTATTTTTGCCAAATATTTCTACTTCGCTTCCAACATCTACAGAAGGCTTGTCAGTTAAGTCAATCATACACATATCCATACAGATTTTTCCGCGGACAGGAGCCGCACCTTCCCTGGTCATGAGAGAGTACTTGTTGGACAGGCATCTGAAAAAGCCATCAGCATAACCGTATGGCACGACACCGATTCTGGTTGTATCTGCAGTCTTGTAGATACCGCCGTAGCTTATGGCTGTTCCGGCAGGATATATCTTTATCGTGCTCACTGTGGTTTTTAGTGTCATGACAGGCATGAGACCAAGTTCTTCCGCAAACTCACCATATCCGTAGAGCAGGAGACCAGGGCGCACCATATCAAGCCAGGTTTCAGGATATTTGGCAACTGCGCCTGTGTTGGCACAGTGTCTGATTTTAAATTTATGACCAAGTTTTTTTTCTACTGCATCTATGACATCGGTAAAAAGCTTAAACTGATGTCTTGTGTATGCCTCGTTTTCTTCTCCCTCTTCATCTGATACTGCAAAATGTGTGAAGATTCCCTCAGCATCAAGTCCCGGAAGTGAGCAGCCGTGGCAGATTCCCTCAACTCCGTTTTCAAAGAAATCATTATCACATAAATATCCAAGTCGTGACATGCCGGTGTCAACCTTGATATGTATTTTTAAAGTGCCTCCTGTCTTTACAGCTTCCTCGCTGTATTCTATGGCTTTAGCCTGACAGGTGACAGCCTGGGTGATATTGTATTTTATAAGCTCTGCCACCTGTTCCCTTGGAGTGTGTCCAAGAATAAGGATTGGCATGGTGATGTCATTTTTTCTAAGCTCGATGGCTTCATCTATGCTGCTGACTGCCAGATAATCGGCACCCAGATCTTGAAGCAGCCTGCTGACCTGCACAGAGCCATGTCCGTAGGCATCTGCTTTTACCACTCCCAGAAATTTAACGTTTTCACCTATGTGTTTTCTGAGCACATTATAGTTATGGGCAAGTGCATCTAAATCTATTTCAGCCCATGTTCTTCTTAATGTGGATTCCATTTTTATGCCTCCAATTATGATTGTATATCGTAATCCTAAGTATATATTTTTTTTTAGATAAACGCAAATATATCTGGTATTTATTACAAGATATGTTAAAATTATTGATGTAATTACATTTTGAGTTATTATTAATATAACGTCAAGTTATAATATTATTATTGCTTGACAAATGTAGATTATAGTACTATCATTTTCATTGTGAGTGAACAAAATAAATTGTAAGGAAGGATTTTCGATGAGAAGACAGGCATTATCTCTTCTGGTTGAGAACAATCCAGGTGTTACAAGCAGAATATCAGGACTGTTCAGTAGACGAGGATTTAACATTGATAGTTTTTCATCAGGAGTTACTGCTGACCCCAGATACACACGAATCACAATTGTGGCGAGCGGAGACGAGCAGATACTTGAGCAGATTGAAAAGCAGCTTGGAAAGCTGGAAGATGTTTTAGACATAAAGAAGCTTGAGCCTGGTGCATCAGTTACAAGGGAGCTCATTATGGTGAAGCTGCGTGCGACAGATACCCAGAGACAGGCTGTGCTTAATGTGACAGAGATTTTCCACGGAAAGATAGTGGATGTCACACATGATTCGATGATTATCGAGTTGATTGGAAATCAGGATAAGCTTGACAACTTCATTGATTTGTTGAGCGGTTATGAAATCTTAGAGCTTGCAAGAACCGGAATCACAGGTCTGACCAGAGGCTCTAATGATGTAGTTATGTTAGATTAGAATAAAACCTGAATGGGTTTATAATAGGAGGAATTTATTATGTCAGATGCAAGAATTTTTTATCAGGAAGACTGTAACCTTTCTTTGTTAGATGGAAAGACAATTGCTATTATCGGTTACGGCAGCCAGGGACATGCTCATGCATTAAACTTAAAAGAGTCTGGATGCAACGTTATCATCGGACTTTACGAGGGCAGCAAGTCTTGGAAGAGAGCAGAAGAGCAGGGCTTTGAGGTATATGTAGCCGCTGAAGCTGCTAAGAAAGCTGATATCATCATGATTCTTATCAATGACGAGTTACAGGCTGATATGTACAAGAAAGATATCGAGCCAAACCTTGAGCCAGGAAATATGTTAATGTTCGCTCATGGATTCAATATTCACTTTGGATGCATTAAGCCACCAAAGGATGTAGATGTAACAATGATTGCACCAAAGGCACCAGGACATACAGTACGTTCAGAGTATCAGGCAGGAAAAGGAACACCTTGTCTTGTAGCAGTAGAGCAGGATGCAACAGGAAAAGCCCTTGATTTAGCCCTTGCTTACGGTCTTGGAATCGGTGGAGCAAGAGCAGGACTTCTTGAGACAACATTCCGTACAGAGACAGAGACAGACCTCTTCGGTGAGCAGGCAGTGCTTTGTGGTGGTGTGTGTGCACTTATGCAGGCTGGTTTCGAAACACTCTGCGAGGCTGGTTATGATCCAAGAAACGCATACTTCGAGTGTATCCACGAGATGAAGCTTATCGTAGACCTTATCTACCAGTCAGGCTTCGCAGGAATGAGATACTCAATCTCTAACACAGCAGAGTATGGTGATTACATCACAGGACCAAAGATTGTAACAGAGGACACAAAGAAGGCTATGAAGCAGATTCTTACAGATATCCAGGATGGAACATTCGCAAAAGAGTTCTTGCTTGATATGTCACCAGCAGGACGTCAGGTACACTTCAAGGCTATGAGAAAGCTTGCAGCTGAGCATCCATCAGAGAAGGTTGGCGAGGAAATCCGTAAGCTCTATAGCTGGAACAACGAGAACGATAAGCTTATCAACAACTAATCGTTACATACGAATAATATGATACAGTAAAATGCAGAAAGCCTTCCAAAGGCAGCTTTTCTGCATACTAAGGAATGTCAAACCCGATGCAAAAGCATCGGGTTTTTCTTGACAAATTTTAATGTGATGTGTAGAATGGGACTTGTTCATTGAGTTAATGACTGAATAGCTGTCATCCATGTTAGTCAGTGAACATTAAAAAAATACTCAAAATAATATATAAAAAGACTATGAAAAGAAGTAGTAAAAGCTGACGCTTTAAAGAGAGCTGACGGAAGGTGCGAGTCAGTAAGCTTAGGCTTTGAACTCATCTTGGAGTCCTTGAAGTGAAACAGAATGCAGCTGGATTTATGTGAGATATCATGTGCTAGAAAACATGATAGGTAAATAAAGAGCGCATATGATTAAGTAGCTTCAGGCGTGTGATTTACGTTACAAATTATGAGTGCGTCTAATTGTTGCATATATCAGGTGGATAATAATAATTATTGTTGTTATTGTAATCTCTACATGTGATAAAATTGCGGTTATTAGGCGAATTAGAGTGGTACCACGGAGAATAATGCTTCGTCTCTTATATAGTTAATTAGATGAGACTAATTAATGTATAAGCGACGAAGCTTTTTGTTTTATGA
Organism: uncultured Lachnobacterium sp.; assembly: GCA_900548765.1. Classification (GTDB taxonomy): domain Bacteria; phylum Bacillota; class Clostridia; order Lachnospirales; family Lachnospiraceae; genus Roseburia. The sequence goes on along the minus strand of URLU01000015.1, from coordinate 11,176 downwards.
AAAAAGTTTGTGGCATTTTTTAACAATAGAAATTATCAGTATTATATTCTAATTCCAATAGCATATTTTATTGATTAATATAAAGTAGAGGTAGGGATGCTGTGTTAAGCCTGTCAGAGGTGTTTGACTTGTGCAGGCTGTTAGATTTTCTTAATGCTCTGTACGTTTCCCAGCAACTCGGCAACAGGACGTTGCCGAGAGTGAAAGCTGAGCCATGGATGGCGAATCTTGAACGATTGCGTCGAATATAAACCAACTTTATCAGAACATTTAGAAAATCTTACAACCGAAACTCGTCAAACACCTCTGACAGGCTTAACACAGCATCCCGAGTCACAAAACCATTAAACAAAAAAGAGAGGAGCGCGTTATGGCAGAAGCATATAACCACAAAGCCATAGAACAAAAATGGCAAAAATACTGGGAGGAACACGAGACATTCAAAACCGATGTCTGGGATTTCTCAAAACCAAAATACTATGCACTTGACATGTTTCCTTATCCGTCAGGAGTAGGTCTTCATGCAGGACATCCGGAGGGATATACAGCAACAGATATTATGTCAAGAATGAAGAGAATGCAGGGCTACAATGTCCTTCATCCAATGGGATATGATTCATTTGGACTTCCAGCAGAGCAGTACGCTGTTACAACAGGAAACCATCCAAACGGATTTACACAGGAAAACATCAAGACATTCTCAAAGCAGCTTAAGGAGTTAGGCTTTGACTATGACTGGTCAAAGACAATCGCGACAAGTGACCCTAAATTCTATAAATGGACACAGTGGATTTTCAAACAGCTCTACCTTGACGGCTATGCAAAACATATAGATATGCCGGTTAACTGGTGTGAAGAACTGGGAACAGTTCTCTCAAATGACGAGGTTATCGACGGAAAGTCTGAGCGTGGAGGTTATCCGGTAGTCCGTAAGAACATGAAGCAGTGGGTTATCGACCAGCCTGCATTCGCGGAGAAGCTTCTTGAGGGACTTGATGAGATTGACTGGCCAGAATCTACAAAAGAGATGCAGAGAAACTGGATTGGAAAGAGTACTGGTGTAGAGGTTGACTTCAAGATTGTTGGAGGAGGAGAGTTCTCTATCTTCACAACCTGTATAGAGACAATCTATGGTATCACATTTATGGTACTGGCTCCGGACGGAGAGATTGTAAAAGGACTTCTTGACAGAGTAGAGAATCGTGACGAGGTTCAGGCATATATTGATGAGACACTTAAAAAGAGCGATATGGACAGAACAGAGCTCAACAAGACAAAGTCAGGCTGTGAGCTTAAGGGACTTAAGTGTATCAACCCTGTAAACGGCAAGGAAGTCCGCATGTTTATCGGTGATTTCGTACTTGCAAGCTATGGTACCGGTGCAGTTATGGCTGTTCCAACACATGACCAGAGAGACTTTGAGTATGCTCAGGCACACAATATCGAGATGATTCAGGTTATTGATGGAGCTGATGTGTCAGAGCATGCCTTTGAAAAGCATGATTATCTAGGCAAGGGCTGCAAGCTTATGAATTCAGAGGAATTCACAGGCATGGTTGTAGAAGATGCCAAGGAGGCAATTACAGATAAGCTTGAAAAGATGGGAGTTGCCAGAAGAACTGTAAATTACCGTTTCCGTGAGTGGATTTTTGCACGTCAGAGATACTGGGGAGAGCCGGTTCCGTGTGTATACAAGGAGGACGGCGAGATTTACTTCCTTCCAGATGATGAGCTTCCACTGGTTCTTCCAGAGCTTGAGGATTACAAGGGCCATAATGGCAAGGCACCACTTGAGAATGCAACAGAGTGGAAAAAATATGACAAGAATGGGGTCAAGGGAACCCGTGAGACATCTACAATGCCGGGCTCAGCAGGTTCATCATGGTACTATATGAGATATATTGACCCGGAGAATGATAAGGAATTTGCTAATCAGGAGCTTCTTAAGCATTGGCTTCCTGTAGACCTCTATGTAGGTGGACCAGAGCATGCGGTAGGTCATCTGATGTATTCAAGAATCTGGAACCGTTTCCTCTATGACAAGGGCTTATCACCAGTAAAGGAGCCATTCAAGAAGTTAGTACACCAGGGAATGATTCTGGGCTCAAACGGAATCAAGATGGGAAAGAGATTCCCAGAGTTCGTAGTCAACCCAAGCGATGTAGTAGAAGAGTATGGCGCAGACACACTTCGTCTCTATGAGATGTTCATGGGACCACTTGAGGTATCTAAGCCATGGAATGACAATAACGTACAGGGTGCAAAGAGATTCATCACAAGAGTATGGAATTTCTTTACAGAGCCGGAAAACATCACAGATGAAGTCGGCGGACCACTTGAGAGAATATACCATCAGACTGTTAAAAAAGTCACAAATGACTTCGAGGCACTTGGATATAACACAGCAATCAGCCAGATGATGATTTTTGTAAATGAAGTGTACAAGGTTGGAAAATGCCCAAGAGAGTATGCAGAGGGTCTTGTTAAGATGTTTTCATGTGTATGTCCACATGCAGGAGAGGAAATCTGGCAGAGAATGGGACATGACGATACAATCGCCTATGAGCCATGGCCAACATATGACGAAGCAAAAACTGTGGAAGATACAGTTGAGATAGCAGTTCAGATTAATGGTAAGACAAAGGGCACAATCGCCATTGCAAAGGCAGATCCAAAGGATGAAGTACTTGCCAAAGCAAAGGAAGCTATTGCCGACAAACTCACTGGAAACATAGTAAAAGAAATCTATGTACCTGGCAAGATTGTAAATATTGTGATGAAATAGTAGACGAATAAATTCCTATTTTTACAACCTATATTAAACCCCCGATATACAGTGTATTTTGCTTTGCAAAGCAACTGTATATCGGGGGTTTATGCACTATCTAAATTGTTTGCCTAAGTGCGCAAGCACTTTCAAGCGACTATATATTTTTTCACAACGTAAATTGGAATATTGAACTAAGAATATAGGGCGCATATTACTTGTGGAAGATATTAGATTTCCTTAATGTTCTGTAAATAACACAGCAGCTCGGCAACACGATGTTGCCGAGAGCGAGACTTGAGCCATGGATGGCGAATGCGCCAAAGTGTCCAGCAAAAGCTGCCAGTGGCAGGTTTTGTCGGTCAAGCGGTTGCGTCAATTCTGTTATACTTAAATCAGAACATTTAGAAAATCTTATATCTGTAACTCGTAATATACGCCCTATATTCTTAGTTCAATATTCCTACACACCCCGTGAAAAATCACCTCTTAAGCTTGTACGCCTCCGCCGCCGGGTCACTTCCCCTCAGCTTCTGCATTCCCCTCTGTATAGCATCCTTAGAATCCTTCCAGTCTGCATCCTTATTCTTGTAATCGTATTTCTCAATAAACCATGCCACATCCTCATACACACGTTTCATGTTTTCCTGCATCTGAGGCAGCACCATATCATAAAAATCCTTGCGCTCATTATCATTTAAGTACTCATCAGCACCAGACAAAAGCACCTTGAAATGGTCCAGACAAAAGCCCCTGGTCTCAGCCACCTGTCTGCGGAAATCCGCATCCTTTTTGTACATGGAAAAGAAGGTCTTCATATAAGCATTAAAAGTGTTCTGGACACTGCTGCAGATGAAGCAGCTGTTTTCTCTCTGCTCAATCCAGTTTACGATGCTGTTTGAAGAAGTCTCATCCTTTTTCTTAAATAAGCCGGATTTTTTTACGGAATCAGGCTTAAAATTCTTGAATTCCTTATCCATTTCCTCGATATGACGCGCATACAAGGTCTTAAGAATCCAGGCATTACCGAGAGCGTTGCCGTAGTCATACATTTTCTTGAAATGAGCGCGGCAGAAGCCCTCCCTATCAGTCATATCACGGATGTCAGCTTCCATGTAGGAAGCTCCATGTCCAAGGACAAAGTCAAGCATATGGTTTTCAGTGCGTCTCTCTATATAGCAGAAGGGACATTCGCCGGAATTTGCCATGGCATCTGCAATGGGAATAGTGTGAAGCTGTTCTTTCATTTAATTATCCTCCGGGTTATAGCTTTTGAAAAAGTCAACAAATTCAAGGAGTGAATTGGATGGATTTGCAGTTTCCTTGTAGGCAAATCCAACCTCTCGCTCATGAATAGGTATGCCAAGTGGAATTTCAACAAGTGTTCCGTCGGCAAGCTCCCTGGCTACGAAGCGCTTGATAACACAGGCAACGCCTACACCAATTTTTGCAAAATCAATAAGGAGATCCATGTTGGAAATATCAATTGTATCTGCAACCTCAATCTGATTTTCCTGTAAATAATCATCTATATACTGACGGGTCATGTTGTTTTTGTCCAGGAGCATGAGAGTGGAGTTTTCCAGAATCTCGTTTTTCTTAATGCCTCTGGCACTTAAGTTTCTCAGGTATTCTTTGTTTGCTACAAAAATATCCTTGATATTGTCTAGATAGTAGAAGTTTATGTTTTTGAGGGTGTTTGGTTTTCCAATCAGACCTATGTCAATCTTGTTGTCGTCAAGAAGCCTCAGGGTTTCATTGGTAGACTGACAGCTTATGGATATGCTGATATGAGGATTTCTCTTTATGAATTCCTTTAAATATGGCATAAGCATATACTTGCACAGAGTAGCACTGACACCAATATTGATGTGGCCTACGCCGAGCTCTATGGAACGCTTTAATTTTTCCTCGCCTGCCCCCAGTGTCTCAAAGGCATCCTTCACATGTCCGTATAAGAGATTTCCCTCCGTGGTCAGGACAACTCCTCTTGAGCTTCTTGAAAAAAGCTTGCAGTTTAAGCTTTCCTCAAGCTTTTGAATAGATTTACTTATAGCTGGCTGGCTTATGTACAATTCCTTAGCTGCTTTTGAAATATTTCCTGCATTTGCAACTGTATAGAATATCCAATAGGATGATAAATTCTGATTCATAAGGCAAATCCTCCTGATGCTTTTTAACTTATTTTATCATGTGTAAATGCACATGATAGATGATGCATTATGCGCATCCGTGCTATGCACTCCGCGTCTGATAATATTTCGCTATGCTCATTTTATCATAAAACAAAGTTATGGTAAATATGTTTATTATGTATTTTTATTATAGATATACATATGATAAGATTCATATTGATAAGATGTTAATTGGTTCACTCACATTAAGATTGACATCTGTATATTAACTAGGAGGACGATACATATGGGAATGACAATGACACAGAAGATTCTTGCTGCACATGCCGGACTTGATTCAGTAGCAGCAGGTCAGCTTATAGAAGCTGATTTGGATCTTGTGCTTGGCAATGACATTACTTCACCAGTTGCTATTCATGAGATTGAGAAAATGAATGTGGATGGAGTATTTCATAAGGATAAAATAGCACTTGTTATGGACCATTTTGTTCCAAATAAAGATATTAAATCTGCACAGCATTGCAAATGCGTTAGAGAGTTTGCATGTAAGAATGAGATAAGTAATTATTTTGATGTTGGAGAAATGGGTATTGAGCATGCTTTATTACCTGAAAAAGGACTTACAGTTGCAGGAGACGTAATTATTGGAGCGGATTCCCACACATGTACATATGGTGCACTGGGGGCATTTTCTACAGGTGTTGGAAGTACAGATATGGCCGCTGGGATGGCTACTGGCAAGGCTTGGTTTAAGGTGCCTTCAGCCATCAGGTTTAACCTGACAGGAAAGCCTGCAAAGTGGGTCAGCGGAAAGGATATTATCCTGCACATAATCGGAATGATTGGTGTGGATGGCGCACTTTACAAATCAATGGAATTTGTTGGTGATGGCATACAGTATCTTTCAATGGATGACAGACTTACAATTGCAAATATGGCAATTGAGGCTGGTGGTAAAAATGGTATTTTCCCAGTAGACGATTTGACAAGAGCCTATATGAAGGAACATTCACAGAGAGCATTCGTAGAATATCAGGCAGATGAGGATGCTGTATATGATGAAAAATACACAATCGACTTAAGCACACTTAAGCCAACAGTTGCTTTCCCACATCTTCCGGAAAACACAAGAACTATCGATGAAGTAGGAGAAGTTAAAATAGATCAGGTAGTTATTGGTTCTTGTACAAATGGAAGAATGGATGACCTTAGAATAGCGGCATCCATCATGAAAGGGAAAAAATGCAAGAAGGGCGTCAGAGTAATCGTTATTCCAGCAACCCAGAAGATTTACCTGGATGCGATGGAAGAGGGACTGCTTCGTACCTTTGTTGAGGCAGGAGCAATCGTCAGCACTCCAACCTGTGGACCTTGTCTGGGCGGTTATATGGGAGTTATGGCAGAGGGAGAGAGATGTGTCTCTACCACAAATCGTAACTTCGTCGGCAGAATGGGACATGTAGAGTCAGAGGTATATCTGGCAAGCCCTGCTGTTGCTGCAGCTAGTGCTATCACAGGTAAAATCTCAGGACCAGATGAAGTTGTATAGGATTGGAGGACGGATTAATGAAGGCTGCACATGGTAGAGTATTCAAATATGGAGATAACGTAGATACTGATGTTATTATCCCTGCAAGATACCTTAATTCTTCGGATCCAAAGGAGCTTGCAACACATTGTATGGAAGATATTGATAAGGATTTTGTGAAAAATGTCAAACCGGGTGACATCATCGTGGCGAACAAGAACTTTGGATGTGGTTCTTCAAGAGAGCATGCACCATTGTCTATCAAGGCATCCGGGGTAAGCTGTGTCATCGCAGAGACCTTTGCCAGAATTTTTTACAGAAATGCTATCAACATAGGTCTTCCTATTATTGAGTGCCCGGAGGCTGCAATTGCAATCTCAGCAGGGGATGAAGTAGAGGTTGATTTTGACTCGGGTATAATCACTGATGTCACAACAGGACAGAAGTTTGAGGGACAGGCGTTTCCACCATTTATGCAAAAAATCATAGACTGTGAAGGGCTTGTAAACTACATCAATCAGAAGTAGAAAAATAAAGGACTTCCTTTTACCGAGGGAGTCCTTTTAAATAATCAGTGAATTTAGCGGAGATTTTAAGCTTTGAATATATGTCGGCATACTCTTTTCCGGAAAGTGTCTCGATGTAGTTTTCAGGGAAATTCTTGCTTATTCCAGCAGCGTGGGCCAAATCAACAGCCTTATTGTAGGCGATGGCGGCACGCTCCGGTGATGAGTAGGTACCAATGGTAAAATTTCCTTTTATATGGAGCTTGGTGTGGTACAGATAGCTGCCTCCGTGGGACTCGATTCTTGATACACCAAAGTATGGATTTATGACTTCAATATTTGAGTATCTGAAATCAGTTGGGTCATCATTTATGAAGCAGTAGTCCCTTCCAAGGACTGAATGGGGCTTTATCCCATATCGGCTTAAAATAGTGACCTGCATGCCAAAATCATTTACAAAGAGGTGTCCCTGACGCTGCATGATTTTGTGCTCAGAGTAGTAAAAGAGGTCATCAATATCGAATTTTAATTCCTGATTAATACTCAGATAATAACTAAAATAGTTTTTCCTGAGATATATAGGTGTAGGAATATACATGTTATTATCTCTGAAATTGATAAGAGCTACTATTTTTTCAAAGGGCAGGGCATAGGTCTGGTAAAAGGAATTTTCGATTGAATCCTTACCGGCTAAAATAGCTGAAGCAACGCGGTATGCCTGGTTTGCGGCATTTTCTGTGTCATAGCTTCCGAGACTTATATGCTTGTTATGGAAGGTTATATTTGAACGATAATATATACTTTTGTCTTTGCGGGTGGCAACATATACACCAGGCAGCATTGTGAACTCCTTAGAAAAAAATATTAGTATTTACAATATATTGTAGCATTTTTAATGTTGATTTGATATATGAAATTTATTATACTGTTCATAACAAAATTTAGTTGATGAAATGTGAGGTAAGAAATGGACTTAATGTATTCTAGTACAAGAAATGCTGATGTTAAATTGACAGCATCACAGGCTATACTTAAAGGACTTGCAGATGATGGAGGACTTTTTGTTCCAGAGCGAATCCCAGAGCTCAGGTATGCGATTGAGGAATTGGCAGAGATGTCTTATCAGGAGACCGCATATGCTGTAATGAAGGAATTTTTTACAGATTTTACTGAGAAAGAGTTAAAGGCTTGTATCAATAAGGCTTATGACAGCAAATTTGACACAGAGGAGATTGCTCCACTGGTATCTGCTGACGGAGCATACTATTTGGAACTGTTCCATGGCTCGACAATTGCTTTTAAGGATATGGCATTATCGATTTTACCTCATTTGCTTATAACCTCTGCAAGAAAAAATAATGTAAAAAATGACATTGTGATTCTTACAGCTACATCAGGAGACACCGGAAAGGCAGCCTTGGCTGGCTTCGCAGATGTAGAGGGAACCAAGATTGTAGTATTTTATCCAAAGCATGGTGTAAGCCCTATACAGGAGAAACAGATGGTTACCCAGAAGGGGGCAAACACACATGTAGTAGGTATAAATGGTAACTTTGATCAGGCACAGACCGGCGTTAAACAGATGTTTAATGACAAGGCTCTGGCAAAGGAGATGGATGATGCAGGTTATCAGTTCTCATCAGCTAACTCTATTAATATCGGACGTCTGGTACCACAGATTGTCTACTATGTATACGCATACGCCAAGCTTTTTGCAAACGGAGAGATTGCTAAGGACGAGAAGATTAACGTAGTTGTTCCAACAGGTAACTTTGGAAACATACTTGCAGCATATTATGCTAAGAATATGGGACTTCCAATTGCAAAATTAATCTGTGCGTCAAATGAGAACAAGGTATTGTTTGATTTCTTTAAATCAGGTACCTACAACAAAAACAGAGAGTTTATCCTTACAAATTCTCCATCGATGGATATTCTTATTTCATCAAACCTTGAGAGACTAATATACAGAATCGCAGGAAATGATGCTGCAAAGAATGCAGAGCTTATGAAAGCCCTCACAACAGCAGGAGAGTACTCAATCTCAGAGGATATGAAGGACAAGCTCAAGGACTTCTATGGCAACTACACCAGCGAGAAGGAGACAGCAGAAGTAATCAAGACCTTGTACGATAAGACAGGCTATATCATAGATACACATACAGCAGTTGCCGCAGGTGTATATGCCAAGTACAAAGAGGAGACAGGCGATACAGCCACAAAGACTGTAATTGCATCAACAGCAAGTCCATTTAAATTCACAAGAAGCGTAATGGACGCAATTGACCCAGCCTACGATTCAAAGACAGATTTTGAGCTTGTGGATGAGCTTTCAAGAATTGGAAATGTGGCAGTACCACAGGCTATTGAGGACATCAGAAGTGCTGAGATACTTCATGATACAGTATGTGAGGTAGATGAGATGGTGGATGCAGTGAGAAGCTTCCTTGGCAAATAGAATAAAGAATTGTGATAGCAAAAGAGCAGGTCTTAAGAACCTGCTCTTTTACTCTTTCGTATATGGGTTAATTCCCAATTAGTGTGCGCGTACACATTCTAAAAGCGATTTTAATTGACCTCACAGGTCTTTTTAACTTCAATGATGAAGTGCAAAGTACCAAATGAGTACAATATAGGAAAATGATATGTAGTATACTCGAATTCAATAAGAGAATCATCATAATGTGCCGGTGCAGATATAGATAATTCTAGTGACTTAGTGTTTGAACAGTTTACAATAAACAATCCATTGTGCAGATTAAGGAAATCCTCCAGGGATGCCTTAACATACTCATCATAAGAATCAAATTCATCACCTACATATCTGGAAGCGAATGTAATAGCTGTGGCTTCATCCATGCTGATGTATGAGGTTATGGAATAATCACCGAGAACCTCCTGACCAACACAGCACTCAGCTGGAAATTCTGTACACACATCCGCTGCAAAAGGAGTAAAGTCCTCACCTACAAAACGTACAAAGTTATTGAATAAGAGCTCCAGGTACATACGACCAAAGCTGGTAACAGGAGTCTGTGAGGTAAGGAAAAATTTATCAAACAATTTATAGAAAACAGCTTGATTTTCAATCTTCATATCCAAATCAAGAATCTCGTTACTTAATCTGTAATCAGCAATGATATTTTCCAAATCACTGTTGGTTAAAATATGCTCATCAACAAGAATCTGACCTAATAGCAGATAATCAGGTCCCTGTGTCTTAAGCAAATCCATAACCTGATTCTCTGTCAGATAGCCCATCTCGATAGCAAGCTCGCCAAAACGCTTGTCCTGATGAGTCTGCTCAACCACAATACTGTCAACTTCAGAAGCTGTCATAAGACCTGCATGAATTGCCAGAGTGCCAAGTTTCATATGCTGGGAAGATACTTTTTGCATAGCATCAAATAATTGCTCTGTATTAACATAATTTTTTGATAATAAATAGGTTCCAAAAAATTGAGTATACATTATCTATCTCCCTTCAGTATATTTCTCAATAACATCAATAATGAGCTGCTTATCAAGAGGTTTCTGGACAAAATCCTTAGCTCCTGCCTGAAGGGCACATTTGAGCTGGGATTGTGTTCCAACTGAAGATGCTATGATAATAGTAGCGTTTGGGTCATATTCGATAATTTCACTGATTACAATATTTCCATCCTTTTTAGGCATAACAATGTCGAGAAATACCATATCTGGTTTGTTTGCTTTATATTTGTCAATTGCCTCTTGGCCGTCTGATGCTTCAATAAAAGTAGGATTTCCCAGAGTGGAAATAATGTCCTTGAGCTGTTTGCGTGCGAGGATAGAATCATCACATATTAAAACTTTAAAATTGTTTAACATTTATCATCATGCTCCTTAAATAATTATATATCACATTTTACTATAAATAAAACTTTAAATCAATGATTAATATGGGACTAGAAACCTATTTTGTTCTGCTATTTTGGTCTCAAAATAGAAGTTGAAATAATTGAGTTGAAAAAGTATAATAGTGATTTGTGAAGGAGAGAAAAAATGTCAACAACAAATATATTAGATATAGTAATAATTGGTCTGGGAATCTATCTCATATGCTCGACAATCAACATGAGAAGCAGCAACAAAATAAGCAAGATGTTTTTAGCACCGGAGGAGCTTAAAAAGGTAAAGGATACTAAGGGCTTTATCGACTATGTTTCCCCTATCTGCTTTATATTTGGAGCAGTTACAATAATTCTTGGCATACTGGGAC
>URLU01000014.1 GCA_900548765.1 uncultured Lachnobacterium sp. | reverse complement strand
ATCTTAATTTCTTTTTTATATCGCCTTTATTCTATCTTTATTCGTATTAAATGGGTGTAAGTAAGTTTATTTTGAAATTAAGATTGTATAAAGATTAGCAGGCGCCCAAAGTCTTCTGTCCATCTTTGGAGAGTACTAACTTCCTTTCCAGACAGGAAAAGACGCAAGCCATATTCTTATGACTCACGCCTTTCTTCATAACTTACTTTTCTCTTTATACGATAATGGTTCTTTTTCTTTCAACTGTTTCAAGAACACTTCTTCCCATACTCTTCTCTTGCAAATCTCTCAAGCACCGGTATAGACCTCTTTACCTTCTCTGTGTCAATACAGTATGCCATTCTGAAATAGCCCGGACAGCCAAAATTATCAGCCGGCACAAGTATAAGGTCATACTTCTTCGCCTTCATACAGAAGGCATTGGCGTCCTCCTCAAGAGCTTTAGGGAAAATGTAAAATGTGCCGCCGGGTCTTACCAGCTCAAAGCCTATCCTGGTCAGGGCATCATACAATAAATTCATATTTGTCTCGTATACAGACAAATCACTGGTTTCATCTATCACCTCAGCCACTGCAAGCTGGGCTGTTGAGGATGGACAGTTGTGTCCGATTCCCCTGCTTATCTGTCCGCAGATTACTGCAAATATATCTGCGTCTGTGGCTCTTGGATTAACAGCCACATATCCGATTCTCTCTCCCGGAAGACTTAAGCTCTTGGAGAAGGAATAGCAGGATATGGAATTGTCATAGTAGCTGCTCACATATGGGCATTTCTTTCCGTCAAAGACAATCTCCCTGTATGGCTCATCACTTATAATAAAGATATCATGCCCATACTCCTTCTGCTTTACCTCAAGAATTCCTGCAAGTCTCTTTATAGTCTCCTCGCTGTATACAATACCTGATGGATTGTTAGGTGTGTTAATTAAGACTGCCATAACCTTTGGATTTAACATTTTTACAAACTCTTCAAAGTTAATCTGAAAATCCTCTGTATTTGCAGGCACCACCTTGAGCACAGCCCCTGTAGTATTTACATATGGAAAATACTCTGGAAAGCATGGTGCAAAGGTGATGATTTCATCTCCCGGCTTTGTCACAGCTCTAAAAGCATGAGCCAAAGCTCCGGCAGCTCCCGATGCCATAAATATATGCTTTGCCTCATAATCCATATCAAATCTTCTGTTAAGGCTTTCCGCAACCGCTGCACGGACACTCTCTATGCCAAGCGAAGGGCTGTAGCCATGGATTTCCATAGGATTCATGTTCTGGTACATGGCAATAACAGTATCAGTGTAGTCCTCTGTACATGGCACAGAAGGATTTCCAAGACTGTAGTCAAACACATTCTCGTAGCCTATCTCTTTTCCTCTTGCTGTTGCATATTCTGACAGCTCCCTAATTATTGATTTACCCTTTAGCATTGCTTTGTAAGTTTCATTAATCATTTTCTTAACCTCGCCTTTGTAATATATGCATTACATACATAAACCTGCCACCAGCAGCCTTTATTGTATACTATGGCATTAAAAACTTTGCCATAGCATAGTTTGACAAATCCATTCCCCTATCTGTGAGGTAAATCCTGCCCTCTCGCATTTCAAGCAGGTCTTCCTGCTTAAGCTCCTCAAGCTGGTCTCTGTAGACAGCTTCAATAGGAAGTCCAAAGCACTTCTCAAACTCGTTCCTGTATACGCCCTCATTCATCCTGAGTCCTAAAAACATAAACTCTTCCATCTGAGCCTGCCTGTTTATCACATTTGCTTCTTCATGTATGTTGGCGACAAATATATCTTCTCCAACATCTGTGATATTATCACAGCCTTCTATATATTTATACAACTCTCTGGTATTTGAATATCTCACATTTTCGACTAATGAGGAGGCTCCAAGACCAAGCCCCAGATAGTTTTCACGTCTCCAATAGCCTATGTTGTGCCTGCACTCAAAGCCTCTTTTAGCATAATTTGATATCTCATACTGGTTGTAGCCTGCCTTTTTAAGTACAATCTGGGTAATTTTATTCATCTTGTACACTTCATCCTCGCTTGGCAGCACCTCTGTGGGAAGACCAGCCTCCTGACGTACTGCATCAAACTTATAGGTCTCATAAAAAGGCGTGTCCTTTTCTATTATAAGAGAATAGGCAGACACATGCTCCGGCTTAAGCCTGATTACCTTTTGAAGCGTCTCACCATATTTTCTGGCTGTCTGGTATGGCAGTCCGCTTATTATATCTATATTAATATTCTTAAAGCCGACGCTTCTGGCAAGCTCATAGGTCTTTAAGAACTGCTCATAGGTGTGGATTCGTCCTAAAAGCTTTAACTCTTCATTGTCTCCCGACTGAAGCCCTATGGATAATCTGTTTATCCCACTGTCCAGATACTTTCTGAGCTTCGCCTCAGTGACAGTGCCAGGATTACACTCTATGGATATCTCTGCATCGGGAGCTATGCTAAAGCTCTCATGCACCTGCTTCATGACAGCAGTCATCAGATTTTCGTCCAGCCAGCTAGGTGTGCCGCCACCGATATATATAGTAGAAACTCTGTAATTTTTCATCAGACTTCCATAATACTTAATCTCCTGAAGCAGGGCATGGACATATCTCGCCTGGGTATTATCATCAGATGAAAAAGACAAAAAATCACAATATTCACATTTTTTCACACAAAATGGTGTGTGAATATACAGCTCCAGATTACGCATAGATTTTTGTCCTCTCCTTATAATTTTTATTCTTCATCAAGCTTTAATACGCTCATAAATGCTTCCTGTGGAATCTCTACATTTCCAACCTGGCGCATTCTCTTCTTTCCTTCCTTCTGCTTCTCCAGAAGCTTACGCTTACGGGATATATCTCCACCATAACACTTGGCAAGGACATCCTTTCGCATAGCCTTGACAGTCTCTCTGGCGATAACCTTGCCGCCAACCGATGCCTGAATCGGAATCTCAAATAAGTGTCTTGGGATTTCCTCCTTGAGACGCTCGCACATCCTGCGGCCTCTGTCGTAAGCGCTGTCCTTGAATACGATAAAGGAAAGAGCATCAACCATTTCCTTGTTGATAAGGATGTCAAGCTTCACAAGCTCAGACCTCACATAACCCTTCATCTCATAATCAAATGAAGCATAACCTCTTGACCTGGACTTAAGGGCATCGAAGAAATCATATATAATCTCATTAAGCGGCATATCGTACTTGATAAGGGCTCTGGAAGCCTCTATATACTCCATGCCCAGATATACGCCTCGTCTCTCCTGACACAGGGTCATAATTGCACCCACATAGTCACTTGTCACCATGATTTCAGCAGATACAAATGGTTCCTCCATATACTCAATCTCAGATGGATCCGGCAGGTTAGACGGGTTAGTCAAGTCTATCACCTCGCCATTGGTCTTGTGCACCTTATAGATAACGCCCGGTGCAGTTGTCACCAAATCAAGGTCAAACTCTCTCTCCAGCCTCTCCTGAATAATCTCAAGATGTAAGAGTCCTAAAAATCCACATCTGAAACCAAAGCCAAGGGCTAATGAAGTCTCAGGTTCAAACTGCAGTGACGCATCGTTAATCTGAAGCTTTTCCAAAGCTTCTCTTAAGTCTGGATATTTTGCACTGTCCGCAGGATAGAGTCCGCAGTATACCATAGGATTAACCTTTTTATAGCCCGGAAGTGCTTCATCACATGGTCTCTCAGCGGATGTGACAGTATCACCTACTCTGGTGTCTCTCACATTCTTGATGCTGGCTGCTATATATCCAACCATTCCGGCAGAGAGTTCATCACATGGTATAAACTGTCCGGCTCCAAAATACCCCACCTCAGTTACAACCGACTCTGCCTTGGTTGCCATCATCCTGATATTGTCGCCAACCTTTACGGTACCCTCTTTTATACGGCAGAATACAATTACACCCTTGTAGGAATCATACAAGGCATCAAAAATAAGAGCCTTAAGCGGTGCCTTGGCATCCCCTGTAGGTGCAGGGATTTTTGTAACAATCTGTTCCAAGACCTCTTCTATATTAAGGCCGGTCTTTGCTGATATTCTTGGCGCGTCCATCGCCTCGATTCCAATGACATCCTCTATCTCCTGCGCCACCTCATCAGGTCTTGCACTTGGCAAATCCACCTTGTTAATTACCGGGAAAACATCCAAATCATGATCTAAGGCAAGGTATACATTGGCAAGGGTCTGTGCCTCAACGCCCTGTGCAGCATCTACCACAAGGATTGCTCCATCACAGGCAGCAAGACTCCTTGATACCTCATAGTTAAAATCCACATGTCCCGGTGTGTCAATCAGGTTAAAGATATACTCCTCACCATCCTTGGCATTGTAGATAATACGCACAGCCTGAGATTTGATTGTGATGCCACGCTCTCTCTCAAGCTCCATATTGTCAAGCACCTGTGCCTGCATCTCTCTGCTGGTCAAGGTGCCGGTTTTCTCTATTATTCTGTCAGCAAGTGTAGACTTACCATGATCAATATGAGCTATAATACAAAAATTTCTTATTTTACTCTGTTCTATCGACATTATCTATCCTCATTTCATTATTATCACTTAACAATATAATAATAAATCGGTCTAAACACAACTAATTTTTTACTTTTCTCTCAAGAGTTTGTCTTTTATATCATCAGATGCGAAGCTGACCTCAACAGAATCCCTATAGATTTTATCCACATCCTCTTCTATAAAATCATATATCTGACTGAGAGTCTCCCACTCCTTTGTACAGCTTGTGCTGCTCACTGTCCTGTTATCAGTGTTTATGCTTACAGGAATCCCAGCTCTGTAAAAAACTTCAAAAGGATAAGTGCTAAAGTCCTTAACAGCCTTGGTCTGGATATTGCTGACAGGGCACATCTCAACACCTATTCCCTTATCACTGCAAAGCTTTATTATGTCAGGTCTGTTGTACATGGCAATTCCATGTCCGATTCTTTTTGCTCCCAGTTCTACCGCCTCTGCCACATTATCTGCATTGCCGCACTCTCCTGAATGGATGGTAAAAGGCATGCCAAGCCTTCTGGCTTCATCAAAATATGCCTTATACTCCATATTGGTGTGTGACTTTTCGTCTCCTGCTATGTCGCAGCCCACTACTCCTGCGCCATACAGATCCCTCGCGGCCTTAAGCATGGCGATATTGGTTTCCATATCCAGATGTCTCATGGCACATACCAATATGCCGGAATATATGCCAAAATCCTTCTGTGCCCTCGACAAGCCCTTTTGTATGCTCTCGATTTCGTCCTGCACGCTTAAGCCCTCTGCCATATGTGAGGTGGGTGCAAAGCGGATTTCTATATACTTCACATTTTCTGCTGCAGCAGTCTTTGCCAGATTGTATGCAGTCTTCTCAAGCCCCTGTCCTGTCTGCAAGAGATTTATAGGCAGGGTGAACTTGTCAAGATACTCTGCCAGACTTTTGCAGTCGTCAGGTGCCTCGATTTTTGCCTTAAGCTCTGCTTCTGACATATGTTCACCCTTTTTCTCAAGCAGCTCCTGCATGACATTTAACCCCATTGAGCCATCCAGATGGCAATGTAGTTCTATTTTAGGAATTTTGTAAAAATCCATATTTCCCTCCCTCATGCACAAATACATAAAACATAAAGGTACCTGCATAAACAGATACCTTTATCTCATGAATACTATCTTGATTTGTAGAATGGCTTACCATTTGCGGCTGGTGTATGTCCCTTACCAACGAAGAAGATAAGGGCAATAACAGTCACAACATATGGAATCAGTGCAATAAGGTTTGGTGATACGATATTGTACATTCCAATGATTGATTTAAGTCCACCACAGAATCCAAAGAGCAGACATCCCTTAAGTGCGCCCTCTGGTGAGAACTTACCAAAGATAACTGCTGCAATAGCAATGAAGCCCTGTCCTACGATTACTGTAGGTCTGAACTGGCTTACTGTAGCAAGTGTAACGAAAGCTCCACCAAGACCGGCAAGGAAACCTGATAAAATAACACAGATATATCTTACCAGATATACGTTTATACCAAGTGACTCACAAGCCTCCGGATGCTCACCAACTGCTCTTAGGTGTGCGCCGAATTTGGTCTTGTAAAATACAAACCAGCAGACAATAGCAAATATAAATACAATGTAAGACATTGAATAAATATTTAATACGTTGTACCAGAATGAACCTGTTGGGAATACGCCGTTAAACATCTTTGGAAGCTTAGCAGCTGTATCAAGTGCTGGTGTATCCGAAGAGTTATTAAACAGGGCTTTGCAAAGGAATATTGCAAGACCAGGTCCAAGGAAATTTATAGCTGTACCGGCAATTGTCTGGTCAGCCTGAAACTGAATACATACTACTGCATGTATGAGTCCAAATACCGCTCCTGCCAATCCTCCACAGAGAAAACCAAGCCATCCGTTTCCTGTATACAGTGCAACTACAGTTCCTGTAAAAGCACCAATTGTCATCATTCCCTCAATTCCGATATTTACAACACCAGAACGTTCAGAAAAGCACGAACCAAGTGCTGCGAGCAAAAGAGGAGGTGTTGCAATTAATGTAGCATTAATTAAAAGTCCTAATATAGAAATAAACCCACTCATTATTCTGCCTCCTTCTTTCCGATTTTCTTGAATAAAATCTTAAATACATGAGAAATGGCAATTACTATGATTACACATCCCATGATGATATCTATTACTTCTGCCGGAGCCTTAATCATTGTAAGCTTAGATCCGCCATACTTCATAGCTCCATAGAAAATAGCCGAAAGAATACAGCCTAATGGGTTACTTGAACCGATAAGTGCTACTGTAATACCTTCAAATCCATAGCCCTCCTGTCCTGCAAACTGGCTGAGTCGTCCACCCATACCAAGTACAAGTATTGCTCCACCGATTCCGGATAAGGCTCCTGAAATACCAAGGGCTGTCAGTATAGATGCATTTGAGTTAATGCCTCCGTACTGGGCTGCATCCTTGTTGAAACCAACTGCCTTAAGCTTGTATCCTAATGTAGTCTTCTCAATAATAATCCAGATTATAACTGCGAGAACAATTGCGATAACGATTCCCCAGTTAGCTGATGTACAGTCAAGAATCTGTTTTAACGAATCAGGTACCAAAAGGCTTGCTGATGGTAAAATATCTCTACTTGCTTCCTTTCCTTCTGCCTTGACAAATGGAAGGTTTACAAAGTAGTTTGACAGATAATATGCAATCCAGTTAAACATGATAAATGAAAGCACCTCATGAATACCTCTCTTTACCTTCATGAGACCACATATAAGTGCCCATAAGGTTCCTGCTGCTGCCGCTGCAATGATACATAATGGCACATGGATAACTGCCGGCACATCGACAAATATGGCAACTGCAACTGCAGCTATCTCTCCTACTACAAACTGTCCCTCAGCACCGATATTGAACACACCGGTTCTGAATGAGAACGCAACTGAAAGACCAGTCATCATAATAGGTGCTGCATACATAAGTGTCCAAACCATGTATTTGGGCTTACTGAATACACTGTCAAAGAGCTTCCCATATACCTCTGCCGGGCTTAAGCCTACTATTGCAAGGAAAATCGCTCCGATAATAAATCCAACTATAATCGCAATGAGGATGTATAGCAGATCAAAATCTAAGATACTTTTCTTTTTATTTTTCATTCTGCTTACCTCCTGCCATCATAAATCCAAGCTCTTTCTCATCTGCATCACTGCCGTTTACGGAACCGATTATCTGTCCATCGAAGATAACCTCTATTCTGTCTGATAAGCTCATAATCTCGTCTAACTCAAAGGATACGAGAAGAACTGCCCTTCCTTTGTTTCTCTGCTCCACAATATACTTGTGAACAAACTCTATAGCTCCTACATCAAGTCCTCGTGTAGGGTTAACAGCTATGAGGAGGTCTTTGTCATTTGTTACCTCTCTTGCAATGATAACCTTCTGCTGGTTTCCACCAGAAAGTGTTCCTGCTGGCTTAGCCTCAGAATTTCGAGGTCTGACATCAAATTTTTCCATCAGTTCTGTTGCATTGGTGCGGATTTCCTTTCTGTTTAAGATACCCTTTTTAGAAAATGGTTCCTTGTCAAAATGCTGAAGTATCATATTATCCTCAATTGAAAAATCAAGAATTAATCCATGCTTCTGTCTGTCAGCAGGAATACTTGAGATACCTGCATCAAAAATCTCCTTCGGAGTCTTGTTAAACACATCCTGACCAAGCATTGTTATCTGACCAGACTCAGCCTTTTTAAATCCTGTAAGGATTTCTACCAGCTCTGTCTGTCCGTTGCCGTCTACTCCGGCAAGTCCAACAATTTCGCCCTTCCGCACGTTTAAGTTGAGTCCCTTTAAGATTTCAACATCACGATAATCCTTTGCATGAAGGTCTTTAACCTCAAGTGCAGTCTCACCCGGCTTCTGCTCCTGTTTGTCAACTACAAAATTGACATCACGTCCTACCATAAGGGCAGCAAGCTTGTTCTCATCCACTTCACCCACCTTAACAGTCTGGATGTATTTACCAGCTCTGATAATAGTACAATAATCTGAGCAGGCTGTAATTTCCTTGAGCTTATGAGTGATAAGAATTACACTCTTGCCATCCGCTGTAAGATTTCTGATAATCTCCATCAGTTCATCAATCTCCTGTGGAGTGAGGGAGGCTGTAGGCTCGTCCAGAATAAGTGTATCCGCACCACGATACAATACCTTAAGGATTTCCACTCTCTGCTGCATTCCAACAGAAATATCCTCAATCTTTGCATCTGGGTCAACCTTCATTCCGTATTTCTCAGAAAGCTCTACTACCCTCTTTCTCGCCTCTGCCTTGTCGAGGACTATTCCCTTCTTAGGCTCAACACCAAGTACAATATTCTCTGTTACTGTAAATGGCTGAATAAGCATGAAGTGCTGATGCACCATACCTATTCCAAGCTCAATTGCGTGCTTAGGGCTTGTCAGTACAACCTCCCTGCCGTTAATCGCAATCGTACCACTTGTAGGTCTGTATAAACCATAAAGCACATTCATAAGTGTACTTTTTCCTGCACCATTTTCTCCTAAAATGGCATGCACTTCTCCTTTATGTACCGTCAGATTCACATGATCATTGGCTGTAAAATCTCCGAATTTCTTCACGATTTCTTTCATTTCAATGACCACAGTATTTGGGTCCATATGACTCGTATGTTCCAACTTCGGTACCTCCTTCGTTTTAATTTAAAATCATTTTATCATAAATAAAAGCCTATATCAAATAATCACCACATCCAAAAATCCCTGTTCAGATAAAATCTTAGAAAGTTTTTCCATATATCCTGCATCAGGAACCTGTAAATGCTTATATTCCTCCCTAACCCCCATAGGTCTGAATGATATAAGCTTAATTCTTATAGACTGCTTTTCATTATATGGTGCTAAAAGTCCGGCGATAGCTCTAACACTTTCCTCTGCATCATACAAATCAGGCACTACAACCACTCTTGCTTCAAAAAGCTTTCCTTTTTCTGCCAGATAGACAGCATTTTTGATTACGGTCTCATTACCATAATCTGTAATTCTCTTATGTGCTTCGTTGTCAAATGCTTTTATGTCCAGCATAACTGAATCAGTGACCCTAAGCAGATTTTCATGCTTGGAAAAATCTATTGTGCCATTCGAATCTATCATTGTGGACAATCCGGCCTCTCCCGCCAGCTTAAATAAGCCTGTCAGAAAATCCGGGTGCAGCATGCACTCTCCTCCTGAAACAGTGATGCCTCTGATAAATGGCATCTGCTTCTTCACTTCCTCAAAGACCTGCTTCTCATCCATAAGCCTTGTCCTTGGTGAACTGTCATGGGGACAGACATGTATGCAGGTGTCACATGCCACACATAAGTCTGGCTTAAAAACCACTTTCTTCATTCCCTGGCTGTCTATTTTCAGTTCAAGAGCCTTTTTCGGACACTTGTCCACACAGACACCGCAATTTTGGCACATGCCTCTGGTCTCAGGATTGTGACAGTACCTGCAGTTTATGTTGCAGCCCTGCAAAAATACTGCTGTCCTGTTTCCCGGACCATCCACACTACTGAAAGGTATTATCTTATTTACAACTACTTCCATGCTTTATCGTACCTTACGTTCCAAAATATGTCCATTTCTGGCAGCCCCAAGCCCCAGAGCACTTGTATCATGTATTACAGCCTCTGATTTACTTAACTTCTCAAGCTCAGATTTCTTTACCAGGTAGCCTGTGACTCTGATTGTGTCACTGTCGCTTGAGTAGAAAGACAGGTATCTGATGTTCTTTGCAAAGGCTCCCTTTATGATATCCAGCACATATCCCGGGTTCTTATGTACAGTCATGTCAACCGGGAAGATATCACCTGTTCCTGACGGAAAATACTTATGGAACTTACTGATAACATTAAGATGGTCAATGAGCTCCTCCGGCTCTTCCCCGATAGGGATTCTTGTACCAGGAGTAACATTTACATCCTGTGCGATTCCAACCTGTGCATGTAAAAGAAAATGATTTCCGGTAATCTCACAATACTTGTTGTGGTGATTATTGTTGAAATCATTAATTATATCCATTATCTCAACACCCAGCTGGTCTGCCTTTTCTGAATGTCCAAATCTTCCCTCCATGCCTTCCTTTTCAAAAAGTATATTTACAGCATCTGCAAGTCCTACCAGACCAAACATGGCTGTAAATCTGTCTCTGTGGATAAAGCCCTCTCTTGCCAAGAAGTTGTTCTCAAAGAAACCGCTCTCTTCTACCTCAAAACGGATTCTCTCATCCATATAACGTGCCATGATATCCATCACATATGGCAGCTGCTTTTCCTTGAAGTCCTTGATATCACTGGCTCTCTTTGCAATATTTCCAAGAATAAGCCTGCACAAAGTGTAAGAACCGCCACCATAAGGAAGTCCATTGTAGCAGCTTGCAATTACATAATTCTCCGTCAGCTCATTTACAAACATTCTGTGGTTTGCAAAGCTTGGCTTGGCTGTCTTCATAGCGCAGTCTATCGCCTCAAGAGTAAACTCATCAGTAGAAAGCTCTGGGTCATACTTCATTGTAATATTTGGCACTGCATCCTGCAATTCTCCCTCTGCCTCAAGGATAATCCTGCCAGCCTTTGTAGGATATGGTCCGATATCTGCATGTGAAAAGGAATCAAGTACTGTCCTGTCTATATGAAGCATAAACATCTTTATAAGCTTCTTTGCCATAGCCTCATCTACTGTGTTAATATATGGCTCCAATAGTTCATCCAACTGCCCCATATATACAGGATAATTGGTGACACTTGGCACATGCTTGTAAAAGATAAGTAGATTATTTAATGCCTCATACAAATCCTTTGGTGGTTCAAGACGCAGGAACTTGCTTCCTTCCTTTAAAAATTTGGCATAATCCGGGATTATGTAACGTGGTCTGAGTGGAGCATGTCCCTCAAACAAATCACAGATGCACTGTGTATCTATCGGCTGATTTAAAAGCTCATCCAAGCCCTCCGGTAAATTCAGAACCTCAAGAAGAGAATCCGCCGCATTTGCCATATTTGCAACCTTCTGCTCATGTGTAAGCTCAGAGCTTTTGACAATGCCAAGCATATCCTGTCTGGTATTGTTCACTCTCTCCATGGAAATATCGCGCATAATAATGCCTCCTTTTTTGTTAAAAAAGAGGAAGTTGAATCCAACTTCCTCTTTGATTAGATACTTAAATATCCAATTATATATTAGTCAAGTTCGTAAACATCACCATATGCTGCTTCAAACTCAGCCTGACTAGAAGGAACTGTAATCTCGCCAGAAATAATCTTCTGTTTTACATCCTCAACCTGAGATACAACATCATCTGGAAGAAGTGTTGTTGTAGGAGCGATATCAACACCACCGTTTGATAACTCATATGTCTCTACTCCACCCTTAACTGTTCCGTCGATAGCTTCCTTACAAACTGTCTCAACAGCAACATCTACTCTCTTCATAGCTGATGTAATAATTGTATCTGGAGCAAGGTAGCTCTGGTCACTATCTACACCGATTGCGTAGATTCCAGCCTCTTTACATCCGTCGATAACACCAACACCTGTACCACCTGCTGCGTGGAAAATGATATCTGCACCGTTTGTAACCATTGTTGTAGCGGCTGTCTTTCCACCTGCTGCATCAGCAAAGCTTGCAGCATTGTACTGCTGTACTTTGATGTCTGGGTTAGCATCTGTAGCACCTGCAATGTATCCGTATCCGAATAAGTGCATTGTCTCAGAAGCGTTTCCAAGTACGAAACCGATATTGTTTGTCTCTGTCATAAGACCAGCAACATATCCTACTAAGTAAGAAGCCTGCTCCTGCTTGAACATAAGACATGTAACATTGTCAAGGTCGCTGCATGATGAATCATCAATGATAGCGAACTTCTGATCTGGATTTGCCTCTGCACACTGACGTGTAGCGTCTGCAAGCATGTATCCTACACAGATGATAAGGTCATAGTCCTCATCCATAAAGCTTGTAATATTTGGAACGTAATCAGCATCTCCTGATGATTCAAGGTAGTTAACTGTAACCCCATACTCATCCTCCACAGCCTGAAGTCCTTCCCAAGCTGACTGGTTGAATGACTGGTCATTAACTCCACCAGTATCTGTTACAAGACCAATCTTGAAATCAGATTTGTCTGTAGTTGCTTCTGCTGCATTCTCTGTCGAACCAGCACTCTGTCCTGCATTTCCGCTATCACTTGAAGCGCCACATGCTGCAAGACCGAAAACCATAGCTGCTGACATAACGACTGCTAAAATCTTCTTTTTCATTTAGTTGTCCTCCTCATTTGGATAAAATATTTGCTACCTGATATAGCCTGGCTTCATTCTAACATGACCGCAGACAATCCGCAATGCCCATATGTCCTTTTTTAGTCTTTTCACACAAATTATTAACATTCTTCAATAATTGGTGCCAAATAATTTTTCATCTTTTGAAATTGCTCCTCAGAAATAATAATCTTATGTCCTTTTTTGGTAATATAGCCATCTTCTGCCATTTTCTTAACCGCCCGGTTGACAGTCTTTACGCTAAAGCCGCTACGTTCTGCAATCTCCTGTCTGCTGATATCAAATACGGCCACATTGTCCTGTTTTTGCGTTTTATAGTTCTGGGCAAAAAAATATATAATTCTGTCCATCCCCTGTAAAAAAAGGACAATTCTTCCCGTTCTGTTCTGCTCTAACAGCATATTACCCGTAGATATTATCTCCATCTGCAAGGCATTTTTATCATCCCATATCCATTTTTCATAATTTTTCTTGCTCACAACAAGAAGTGTACACTCGGTCACTGTCATTATGGTTGTCATGTACAAAGGAATCTTATAAAAAATCTCCATAGCGCCAAAGGTCTTACCCGGTCCAAACCACATATAATCGTAGGACACCCCCTTAACCCTGTAATCAACAGCCCTGACTGTTCCGTTTAAGAGGATATACACATAGTCAACCGGTGCATTTTCTTCTATAAACATGGTGTCCTTTTTCTTTGTGATTATATTTGCAGAATCCAAAACCCAGTAGGGTGCATTGCTTAAATACCTGCTGATATATTCTGCAATCTCCGGTGGAAGTTTTTTCTGCACTTCCACCAGCTTTGTAATATTGCCATTGTCTGCCATTTGTGTCTCCTGTTATATAAGCTTGTCCAACACCGACTGCCCGATTGTGTTTTCAGGCATCTCAACTCCGAAGTTGTCAGCGATAGTAGCTCCGATTGTTGCAAAATCATCTGTCTCCGGAAGCTGTCCTGCCCCTTCAAAGGATGGAGAATATGCGATAAACGGAACCTTTTCCCTAGTGTGGTCTGTGCCAGTGTAGGTCGGGTCATTTCCATGGTCTGCTGTGATGATAAGAAGATCATCATCCCTGAGCACTGGAAGAAGCTCTCCCAGCTTCTTGTCAAACCTCTCAATTTCCTCAGCATAGCCAACAGGGTTACGTCTATGTCCCCACAGGGCATCGAAGTCCACAAGGTTTGTAAAACAGAAGCCCTCAAAATCCTTCTTTGCATACTCGATTGTCTGCTCCATGCCATGCACACTGCTCTTTGAGTGAACACTCTCTGTCACACCCTCACCATCAAATATGTCGCTGATTTTACCCACAGCAATTACATCAAAGCCTGCTTCCTTCAGGGCATCCATCGCTGTCTTATTGGTTGGCTTAAGGGCATAATCGTGGCGGTTGCTGGTTCTTACAAACTCACCTGCTTTTTCTCCCACATATGGTCTGGCAATTACACGTCCGACTCTCCACTCATCCTTAAGCGTAAGCTCACGGGCTATCTCACAGTATTTATATAAGGTCTCAAGTCCCATATGGTTTTCGTTTCCGCAAATCTGTAATACTGAGTCTGCTGAAGTGTATACGATTACCTTGTTGTCATTTATCTCCTGTTCTCCTAGTTCATCAAGGATTGCAGTACCACTGGCTGATTTGTTCCCGATGATTTTTCTGCCAAATCTCTTTTCCAGCTCGTTTATAAGCTCATCAGGGAAGCCAGTCTCCGTAAAAGTTATAAATGGTCTGGTGGTGTGAATGCCCATCATCTCCCAGTGTCCTGTCATGGTGTCCTTGCCGTTGCTCTTTTCATTCATTGCGAAATAATATGCCATAGGCTTATCTACCGGCTCAACCTGCCTGAGTGCCTTTAGGTTTGCAAGTCCAAGCTTCTGCAAGTTAGGTATATCAAGCTTATCCACTGTCTGGGAAATGTGTCCCAGTGTATCTACGCCCACATCCCCAAACTTCTCTGAATCAGCCATAGCTCCTATGCCCATAGAATCCAATACAATTGTAAATACTCTTTTAAATCTCATTGCACTTCTCCTTTGATATGTGAATCTTAATATCCTACACCTGTATCCTGATTTTTGACAATCTTTACAATACGGCTTGTACCAAGTCTTTCAGCACCAAGCTCAATGAATTTTTCTGCGTCTGCAAGGGAAGAAATTCCACCGGCAGCCTTAATTTTCACGTTTTTGCCAACATGCTTTGTAAAAAGCTCCACATCGTCAAATGTGGCTCCTGCTGTAGAGAAGCCTGTTGAAGTCTTGATAAAATCCGCCCCAGACTCTGTTACAATCTCACACATCTTGATTTTTTCTTCATCTGTAAGGAGACAGGTCTCGATGATGACCTTTAAAATCTTATTTCCACAGGCTGCCTTGATTTCCTTAATCTCGTTTAATACATAATCGTAGTTTTTAGCCTTAAGCTGTCCTACATTTATGACCATATCTATTTCCTTTGCACCATTTGCAATGGCATCCTTTGTCTCAAATACCTTTGTAGCTGTTGTGCAGTTTCCATTTGGGAAGCCGATAACTGTACATACGGTCATTTTGTCTCCCATGTACTCAGCCGCCTGCTTTACATAGCATGGTGGAATACATACAGAAGCTGTACCATATTTCATGGCATCATCACAAATCTGCTTAATTTCCTCCCATGTGCTTGTCTGTAAAAGTAATGTGTGGTCTACAATTTTCAAAATATTTTCTACTTCCATTTTATTTCGTCTCCTTTGTATTATGTATGTTTATTATATTTTTTATTGTGCTTTAAGCAAAATAAATCGTCTTACAAGCCCATATTTGTAGGTCCAAATCCAAGAGGAAGCAGTTCCTCCAGCTTGTAGGTGTGAAGCTCATCATTTTCATCACAGAGAATGATTTCAAAGGTCTCAGGGTCACAAAACTCCATCATGACCTGTCTGCACACTCCACATGGTGCACAAAGTCTGAGTACCGGCGAGTCCTCAAAGCCTCCCACAATTGCTATTGCCTCAAACTCTCTCTCCCCCTCACTGACAGCCTTGAAAAATGCTGTTCTCTCAGCACAATTCGAAGGGGTATATGATGCACTCTCAATATTACAGCCCCTGTACACCTTGCCATCCTTTGTGAGAAGTGCCGCTCCCACCTTGTGATGTGAATATGGTGTATATGCCATCTGCCTTGCTTCAAGAGCTATATCTATAAGCTCACGTCTGTCCATTTATTGTGCCTCCTTTTTTATAAGTTCCCTGATTGCTTCAACTGCCACTGAAATAGCCAGCTCTGTGTCATGCGCCTGCTTGTTTGGCAGACCCTTTTTAGCACGCTCCTGATTTGCGACCACCAGAAAGCAAGAGCCAACCCTGACTCTCAAAAAGCTTCCAGCTATAAAAAGTGCTGCTGATTCCATCTCAGATGCCAGACAGCCCATCCTGATCCATGCCTGCCATTTGTTCTCCAATTCGTAGCTTACAGGCATAATACCAGGCTCATGCTGTCCGAAAAATGAATCCTTGCACTGGACTACTCCCACATGGTTTCTCACGCCAATTTTTCCTGCCGCACTGACAAGGGCATTGGTCACATTAAAGTCTGCAACTGCCGGGTACTCGATTGGGGCAAACTCACGGCTGGTGCCCTCCATTCTGACAGCTCCTGTTGCAATCACTATGTCACCGCCCATGACCTCTTCCTGCATGCCTCCACAGGTACCTACCCTGATAAAGGTATGTGCTCCGCACTTAGCCAGCTCATCAATTGCAATGGCTGCCGATGGACCTCCTATGCCTGTGGAAGTCACACTGACCTTAACCCCATCCAAGGTTCCTGTATATGTAACGTATTCCCTGCTGTCTGCAACCAAAACCGGATTATCAAAATGTGCTGCTATCTTGGCACATCTCTTTGGATCCCCAGGTAAAATCACATACTCCCCTATGTCTCCCGGTCCAACACCTGTATGATACTGTTTTCCAGAACCTTCTGTATAATCTATCATGACAATCCACCTCCCATAATTTGTATCTTTATTTTATACTTTTATGTTGGCATTTTAAAGGTCATTTGTCTTGTTTTATCTTCATTTTACGAGTATTTCACCCTATTTTCAAGTAAAAATGTCCTCAAATTGTCCTCATTATTTTGAAAGCACCTGATTTATCAGATCTGCCAGAGGCAGCATGGAATTTCTGGCTTCCTGCAGGGTGTTGGTCTGGGCTCCAACCTCCACCAGCATACACTTTGAGCATATATGCTGATTGTATCTGTAGCCCTTTAAGTAGATTCTTCTGGTCAGCCCCGGATAAGTCTGGTTAGCTGCAACCTGCATCTGAAATGCCAGAGCCAGATTATTTTCTATGTAGGGATTGGGCAGTCTGTCTATATTTCCAAGGGCTGTCGTCCTGCTGAGCCCGCAGAAAAACATAATCGGTGCCATCTCTGTTCCATTTACATTGGACACAAGCCTTGTGTTTTCTCCCACACCATCCCTGTGCAAATCAATAACAAGCTGGATTGAAGGATTGTCCTTCATAAGCTGTTCTATGTAAGGGAGTGAATTGGAATAAGCATGATCCCTGTCTCCCTTATCGTACACTCCCTCATGGTGCAGAACATTAAATCCGTACTTTTCCCGGAGAAGCTGGGCAAGATATTCCCCCAGCCCCACTACTGTGGTTGACAGGTCTCCCTCAACAGAATCCACATAGCCCTCCTGGGAGTGAGTGTGATATATAAGGATTGTGGGGGCATCTGTATTTTTGTCCACTGACATATCCATGCCCAGCAGCTTCTCTGCATTAAGTTCTGACGAATCTATGGTGGTGGTGCTGTCGCACTGAAAATATTTCTGTCTCAGATAATCCACGTCATTCAGCTTCGCCAGTTCAAGCTGGACATTGTTCTCGTTTTCCATCTGTTTATACAGCTCCTGATTCTGGAGCTCCGTCAGATAGGCGGTATTATTTTCCTCCACCATCTCATAGGAATCTGCGTCACAGTTCCCGGAATCTGCTGCATTTGTGGTCTGATTTTCATTTTCCATCCCCATCAGGGTCTGGTAATCAATTTCCTCCATTGTGCTCTCATCTTCTACTATGTCTTCATTCCTGAGCTTTTCTGATGTATCTGCCGTATTCTCATCCGCATAGCATACGGTCATATATCCTGCAAATATCACAATTGCCAAAACAATAATATATCTGCCATAGGAATTACTCTTTCGAGAACGCAATATTAAGTCCCTCCGATATTAAAAATCCTAATTGCTTGATAGTATCATCTATATTTTTAGGTGTGACAAACATCCCGTTTAACTGGGGCGACATTATTTTTTCAGTCATCTCCCGGTTGGTCTTGACTGCGTCTGCAACAATTGTCACCGCATCCACAACAGTTGGTATGCCTATGGAAATTACCGGCACACCAAGATTTTCCTTATTTATGGCATTCCTGTGATTTCCCACGCCGCTACCCGGCACGATGCCTGTGTCCGTAAGCTGGATGGTCCTGCCAAGCCTTTTCATGCTTCTGGCAGCAAGGGCATCAATGGTTATAACAACATCCGGTTTTGTCTCCTTTACCACACCCTTTATGATTTCAAGGCTTTCCATGCCGGTCTGTGCCATAACTCCCGGAACCAGTCCGCTGATTTGCTTTACATCGCTGTTGCCAAACGCATACCTACCATACTCCATAAGTATATGCCTGGTAATGAATAAATTGTCTACAACCTGCGGTCCGAGTGCATCCGGTGTCACTTCCCTGTTGCCCAGTCCCACCACCAGAGCTGAATAGTCACCCTTGTCACATACATTTTTTAGCAGCTCTGTGAACACTGCTGCAAATTCTTCAGAGATCTCCCTGTGGTAATCCTTGTCGTCTGTAGACATCTGTGGAGCTTCTATTGTTATATATTTTCCCTTAGGCCTGCCGGCAGCCTTTACCGCATTCTCAGTCTCTATAGATACAAGACTCACAATTATTCCATTATCCTGCTTCTTCTCCTCAAACCTGACGCCCCGCAAATCCATCTTTTTTTGTTTCATCCGCTCCTGGGTCTCAAGAGCAAGGTCAGTTCTCCCACCAAATGCTTCGCTTGACAAAATCCTAGCCTCCCATATATCATATTCAAATAGTTTACAAATTATTTTTTGCAATTTTTTTCATTTTATGTATTGACAGAGTACTGGACATAGAATATTATATTCTAGTGTGTGACGAAGCGTCCGTGTCTGTTTCGAAGCACTTTACATTTGAATTTGAATTTGGAGGTGTACGAGTTGGCTAACATTAAATCTGCAAAGAAAAGAATTTTAGTTACTGAGACAAAGGCTGCAAGAAACAAAGCTATCAGGTCTGAAGTTAAGACTTCTATCAAGAAGGTAGAGGCTGCTGTAGCTGCAAACGATAAGGCTGCTGCACAGGCTGCATTAGTAAATGCAACTTCTGTAATTGAGAGTGCTTGCTCTAAGGGCGTTTACCACAAGAACAACGCAGCTAGAAAAGTTTCTCGTTTAAGCAAACTTGTTAACAGCGTAGCTTAATAAGATAAATATATAAAAAGAACTGTGGTACCGTCATTCCACAGTTCTTTTTTATTGCATACTTTGATATACGAAAAGGCCGCCACAGGCAGCCTTCCCTGCATACCTCGGTTGGTTATTTTGAATATTGGACAATAAACATTTCAACCGCCAGCTGGTCATTCATCTGTCCGGTCTTTACAGCCTCTTCATAGGAGACACCATCACTCACAGCCTTCTTTAACTGCTCCAGTGAATATCCTCTGCCCTGTGCCTGATATTTTCTCACAGCCCACTCAGGACAGCCCGCCTTCAAGGCTATGTCCTTATTTCCAAAGCCTCTGCCACTCATTGATTTTACTATCATAAGCATCTGAAACTGTCTGGTGATAAGAAACATAATCCTCATCGCCGGCTCCTTTAGTGCCAGCAGGTCATAGTACAAATCAAGTGCCTTTCTCTGATTGTGATTTGAGATAGCATCCACCATGTCAAAGACCTTGTTCTGAATCTGTTCTGTAGTGACAGCCTCCACATCAGCCTCTTCTATGGTGTCCTTCTCCAGACAGTAGCACAAGAGCTTTTCCAGTTCCTTATCTATGTTTTCCATATCAGTGCCGGTTTTGGCAATAAAGAGATTATAGGCTGCCTGGGTCATACCCTTGCCTTCCTTCTTTATCCTGCCGCCTACCCATCTGGCAAGTGTGTCATCTGACTGGGTAGAAAATTCTACTGCATTCCCCTCACTTTTAGCAATCGCCTTGTAGAGTTTTGACCTCTTATCAATCTCTTCCTCTACAAAGACAAAAAATGTCGTATCAGGTGCTGTCGGCAGGTACTCCGCCAAATCCTCACCACCTTTTTTGAACATTCCTGTGTCCTCTATAAGTATAAGTCTCTTTTCCGCAAAAAACGGCAGGGTTTCTGCTAAATCTATAATCTCCTTCTGGT
>URLU01000013.1 GCA_900548765.1 uncultured Lachnobacterium sp. | reverse complement strand
ATGAGTGTCTGGAAAATCAGGAGACAGCCTTGAGACAGGAGCAGGACAACATCGGGAAAATGCGCGCGCTGACACAGGAGATGCTGGCTAAATCTTTTTCCATCAACGGGCTTGACACTGATTACTGGCTGGATGAAGTAGAAAAAATGGAAAAGGAGGGAATAGATTTTGTGAATGTAAGCAAAATTGATATTCATATGAAGAAAAAATTAGGTGCTTTCATAGGTGCAGGAGTAATGATTGTCATGATGCTTGCGCTTGCTGGAATCTCAATATATGGGTATTATGTAGATTCCGATTTTCCGCTGGGGGTATTACTACTGATAGTAGTACCAATATTTATATGCGTTATAGGCGCAATTGTAGCAATGGTAGGCAGAATTAAAGAGATTGATAAGGGAGAAGAAGATGAAGCTGCTAAGTATTAGTTATATTCCAGGAGCCGAGATTGAGGCACTGGGAATGGTAAAGGGAACTGTTGTACAGACCAAAAATATCGGTCGTGATTTCATGGCTGGAATGAAAACTCTCGTAGGTGGAGAGATTGTAGGCTACACGGAGATGTTAAACGAAGCCAGACAGATTGCTGTAAAGCGTATGGTTGATGAAGCTAAGGAACTGGGCGCAGATGCTGTAATTGATGTGAAGTATGGTTCGTCACAGGTTATGTCAGGGGCAGCTGAGGTGATTGCATATGGAACTGCCGTGAAGATATTGGAAGGAGAGAAAAAATAATGGAGATTCAGACAATTCCGGCATTATCTATGGCAGGAGTAATATGCACAATAATTTTGTCCATAGGCTTGCCAATCCTGCTTATTGTGGTTGGAAAAAAGAAGTTCGGAGCACAGATTTCTACCTTCTTTATCGGCGCAGGGACCTTTGTACTTTTTGCGCTGGTACTGGAACAGATATTACATATGGTCGTGATGGGAGTCTGTGGGCTCTCTCAGGACAGTAATGAGTGGCTGTATTATATTTATGCAGCAGCTGCAGCGGCAGTGTTTGAGGAAAGTGGCAGGATTATCGCAATGAAGTACTTTATGAAAAGTAGATTTAACTTTTCTAATGCTTTCATGTACGGTGTTGGTCATGGTGGAATAGAGGCTATTGTCCTCGGTGGTTTAACTGGAATCAGTAATTTGACCAATATGCTTATGGTTAATTCTGGTTCCATGGAGACTGTGCTGGCTGCATTGCCGGATGATGTCAAAAATCAGACATTGACACAGATATCGGCCCTGTGGACAACAAATTCGGGCTTGTTTTTTGCGGCAGGAATCGAAAGAGTCAGTGCCCTTGTCTTGCAAATAGGTTTATCTCTTATTATTTTTAATGGATTAAAGTCACATAAGAAGCCACTTGTGCTGCTTGCATATGTCATCCATTTTGCAGTGGATTTCTTTGCAGTGGCATGTGCATCCAGACTTCCGATTGTGGTTGTTGAAATAATTATAATGATTATGGCGGCAGGAACACTTGTCTTTGCCCATAAGCTTAGTAGGGAAAATTAAAATAGTTTGTAACCTTTTTATCCGCCGATTTGTATATATAGTGAAGGCCTTTAAATAAAGAGAAATATGAGGGATCACTCATGAGACTAGAAACAGAGATACTGATGGAAAAATACAAGGATCATCTGTTTGCAGTGGCATTCAATATATGCAAAAATGCAGCGGACGCAGATGATGTAGTTCAGGACACCTTCCTTCAGTATCATATTACAGACAAACAATTTGAAAATGAGCAGCATATCAGGGCATGGCTCATCCGGGTGGCAATCAATAAAGCCAAAAATATCAATATGTCCTTCTGGCGGTTGTTAAAAATACCGTTAGAAGACTACATGGAGACGCTGACGTTTGAGACACCAGGGGCGGAAAACCTTTTTGAAGAGGTAATGAAGCTTCCAGAGAAGTATCGAATAGTCATACATTTATTCTATTACGAGGATTACAGCATCCGGGAAATTGCACAGATTATAAATGCGACAGAGAGTAACGTAAAGGTACGTTTAACCAGAGGCCGCAGGCTGCTTAAGCAGGTATTGAAGGAGGAATGGAATGATGAATAATAAGGAAAAGTACAAACAGGCTTTCTCTGTCTTGCATGCCTCCGAGCATATTTCTTTGGAGGACGCTATGAGTAGAAAAAGAAGTTACAGGTCAAGACGCAGAGTTGCAGCAGCGGCTGCATGTACGGTGATTTTATTAGGAAGCGGCAGTGCTTATGCAGCTTACCATTATTTGAGCCCATCCCAGATTGTGGATGAGATTTCAGCAGACAGTGCTTTAAGCAAGGCATTTGAGGACAAGGACGCGATTACAATCAGTGAGACACAGACCAGCAACGGCTATAACATTACACTTTTAGGTCTGGTTTCGGGAGAAAAGCTTGGCTTGTATGTGCCGGATGAGACGAAAAAGGAGGTAAGTGGTAAGCATACCTATGCAGCCCTTGCAGTTTCCAAATCAGATGGAAGCAAAATGACTAATCGTAATTTTTGCGTGTCACCGCTCATCAATGGGGCAGCATTTACAGATGTGAATGCTGCAACACTTAACGTAGGGCTTAGCTGGTTTGAGAAGGACGGCATAATCTATGAGCTGATTGAGTGTGATAATCTGGAGATTTTTGCAGACAGGGGCGTTTACCTGAGTCTTGTGGACAATTTCGGAGACGAGGTTGCTGCTTTTCAGATGGACGAAGCGACTGGAAATTATCATAAGGTGGAAGATTATGCTGGAACAAGTGCGCTTTTCGCTCTGCCCTTAGATAAGGGCAAGGCTGACACTGTGGCGGCTGAGGACTTCCTTGCTTCCTTAAAGAAGGAGGAGAATTCTGAGACAGCTGGAGAACGGGCAGCAGTTGGAATTGCTGTGGGAGATGCCAGTGATGAGGCCATAAGCTATATAAATGCAAAGGCACAGGAGTTGGTGGACAATATCACAGAGGACAATCTGGAGGAATATTTCGTATTGGACGAGAGCCGTCCGACCTTTACAGCAAAGCCGGATGAGAATGGCTGGATTGATTTTGGAACAGCCTATGCAGAGGCTTATGATTGGACAGTAAACGGAGGAAGCGGTTATCTGACAGACTGGATTGCTGATGATGAGGACTTCAACGTGGTGTCTACAGTAGTTTCAAATGATGGTGAGACTCAGACTGATATGTCCACACTTGAGATTACTGTGGTTTTCAGGAATGATGACGGCAGTTTTACAGAGGCAGCCTACAGAATCAGAGATGATAAAGTAGAAAATTTAAAATAAAATCTTGACTCTAACCCTGGTTCATACTATATCCTTGGTCAAAAAGGAGGACATAGTATGTTTGGAGCAGGAAGAAATCTAAGAAAAATTGTGGAGAATTCTTTCGGGCAAAATCCCCTGGAAGGGTTCTCCTTTTATAATGCCACAGACAGGCTTAAAAATGTCAGGAGACTGCATGAAGTAATTGAGGAGCCGGAGGATAAGGGCTGGATTGTAGATGAAGTGACCTGGAATGATCTGGAAATGGATGAGGTATTCCTGAGGATAAACCACACCAACAGCTTTATAGGGGAACAGGTGCTGTATGACAGGCTGCACAGGCTTAAGAAGCCGGTAAATAAGGAAATGGTTGAGAAATTAAATCACGACTCAATAAAACGAAGCGGGCTTGAAATGAAGCTGCACACTATAGGAAAGCCGGATAATGCCTATCTGCTGCCAGAATTTGTACTGAATGCAGGGCTTTGGACAATAGGGAATCCTGCAGTTTATCATACATTACAGATATTGTTAGCCCTGTCTCTTGTTTTAACCTGTTTTGTCAATGAATATTTATTAATCATTACCATACTTATAGGCTGTATCAATTTTATAATCTATATGGGTGTAAAGCAGAAGTATGACGTATATTTCAGCTCCTTAATCGAGTTTAAAAAGATATATGAATTCTGTAGCTGGCTGCAAAAGCATGACAAGGAGAAAGCTTTCATATCTGATGACATAGAGACCTGCATACATAAACTGGATGGAATGTCAAAAATCATCATTGGCGCGGCAGGACGCCGCCAGATGTCAGCAGCAGGAGACCTGGCAGCCCAGATAAACGAATATCTGTGGGGAGTGATGCTTGTGGATGTGGCAGTTTTTAACCATATCATGAAGCTTATCTCGAAAAATCATGAAGAAGTCATGAGGCTTATGATTTTTGCAGGAGAGATAGACGCGGCTATTGCTGTGGCATCCTACAGGCAGAGTCTTGATAAGTGGTGTAAACCGCAGTTTGTAGACCAAGGATTTTCCTATAAAGGAATCGCCCACCCTCTTATCGTAAATCCGGTGGTTAATGATTTTGCCCTTGAAAGCAGGGCTGTTATAACCGGTACCAATGCGTCGGGTAAGTCTACTTTTATGAAGAGTATTGCCATTAACACAATTCTGGCGCAGACTATAGATACATGTATCGCAGATGAGGCAAGGCTGTGCCCGATGAGGCTGGCAAGCTGCATGGCTCTAAGAGATGACATACTGACCGGGGAGAGCTATTATTTCAGGGAAGCAAAGTGCCTGAAAGGAATACTTGACCTGACAAAGGGAGAGGATGCCCTTATGATTATCGTGGATGAGATATTAAAGGGCACCAATACCAGGGAGAGAGTGGCAGCATCCAGGGCAATCCTTAAGTATCTGGCTGAGACATCTGCCATAACCATTGTAGCAACCCATGATTATGAACTGACCAAAAATTCTCAATATGAGAATTATCACTTCAAAAGTCAGATAAAAAATGAGACAATAGCTTTTGACTATCATCTTTATGAGGGTGTGTGCCAAAGCTCAAATGCGGTTGAATTGTTAGCATATATGAAATATCCCCAGGCAATAGTGGATAAAGCAAGGAGTTATTTGAATGAGAATTAGTGAAGTGGCGGAGAAAACAGGACTGAGCATAAGCAATATCAGGTTCTATGAGAAAAAGGGACTGGTTGGACCAGACAGGGATAAGGACAGCAAATACAGAAATTACACGGAGGAAGATTTGGCTCTAATCAAACAAATCTTGCTTTTTAGGAAAATGGATTTTTCTATTGAGGCAATAAGCCATATCTTAAATAAGAAGCTGACGATTGAGGATGCAATTCAAAATCAGATTACAGAGCTTGAGGAAAAAAGAGATTCCATACAAAGCTCCATAGACTTGTGCAAGAAAATTGCAGGAGATGGCCAGTACAGCTCTCTGGACACCGATTATTACCTGTCATATGTGAAGGAAGAGGAGAAGAAGGGCAGGATATTCGGTCAGCTCAATGACCTGCTGGATGAGGTGTCGGATTATTATGACTACTGCTTTTGGAATACACCTTTTGCAGGACTTGCTATGCCGGGGACAAAGTATGGAAAGGCTCTGTCAGTAATTTTACTTGCAGTAATGCTTCTTATGCCACTTATTGCGATTGGGGAGGATTTGATTAAAGAGCAGGGCGTAAGCTTTGGCTCGGTATGTCTTGCAGTAATCTGGTGGGGAACTATGGTTTGCTCTCTTATAGGATATAGGAAAAGCAGAAAATTATAAAATTTATACCTGGGCTTACTAATTATTACAGTTTTGTAATAATTAGTAAGCCTTTTGTAATTCAAATACGAACGTCATACAGTTATAATTAAATTTATCAAATAAAGAAAATTATTTATTGGGAAGAGGTGCTATGAGAAGAGTATTAATAGGATATGCAATAGAAGGAATTAAAAATAAAAAAAACACAACAATTCCTGCATTTTTGGTTTTGTGCATTTCGTTTTCATTTTTGATTTTTACAACATTTTTAGTTGGCAGCATTCAAAAAACAAATGATGAATTTCGTGTAAATACCTATGGTGATTGGTATATAGACGTATTAGATGCTAATCAAAGTGATATAGAATTATTTCAAAATAATAGCATGGTGTCATCAGTTGGAAAATCCTGCAATTATGGAACAGTTGCATGTGGGGATAAACTGGTAGGGATAGGAAGCATAGATGACAGCTTGATTGATATAGGCAGGATATCAATAAGCGAGGGTACATGGCCGCAAAACAGCGATGAAATTGTAATGGAAGCAGACACATTATGTGCGTTGGGCTATGACTATACGTTAGGACAGAAAATAAAATTAGATATAAATATTCCAATAGATGATGAAAACAGTGTCTATGTGAGTGAAGAGTATACTTTGGTGGGCATAGTTCATGAGTACACAGACCTTTGGACTATTGATGATTGGGATGCAAAACATTTATTAAATAGCATAATAATCACAGATGAAGCTGCCAATCTTATGATAAGTGACATGGAATATGAGCCAAAGATTGATATAAAACCAGATGTGCAGTTGTTCCTGCAGGTTCCGGAAGATAACAGGGAAGGTATTGATGAACATTTAACCCCTTATACGGTTTCATACAATAAATGTGCTTATGAGGGACAGAATGATGCCAGCGTAAATAAAGTTTATAGCGTGATTATTTTGGTTATAACTTTAATAGCGATTATATTTACTTATATTTTGCAAATAGAAAAGATGGTACATAGTTTTTCTATTATGAGAAGCATAGGAATGACGAAAAAACAGCTTGCCAGGCTGATTGTATATGAGGCATTAATACTATGTATTCCAGCTATTATTGTAGGAATAATAGTTGGATGTTTGGCAATTTTCGTAGTTCTCAAAATTGTAGTATATGGCGGTAGTGTTCCAATAGTCATAGACTATAATTGGAGAGGATTATTTTCCCAGCTTGTAGCATGGATTGTAACAGTTGTAGCTGCAAGGCTGATTGTTTATGTAGCTGCTATCAGAGCACCATTGCTTGGCAGAATGGGAATGCAGCGTAATCAGAAACATAAAATATATGTGTCGAGACACCTGTGTATTGCAATTATATGTATTTGCTTTGGGGCAACAGTGATATTTACGGGCATGATGCTCATAAAGCCGACTGAAAGTAAAAGATTTATAGAGGCTTGTCCATCATATGTTTTGTGGCCGGATGATGAAGATATTAATTTTGAACCAATTGAAAAAGAATATATGACAAGGTCAGATATTGATAATTTGAATAGTATACCGGGTGTTGATTACGCATATGGATTTTCAGAATATAGCATAGGAGATGCATACCTATATGTACTTGATGATAAAGACTGGGAGGATGTTTTTCATTTTAAGAGCACAGATATAGATATGAATGAATTTCGGCAGGGAAAAGCAGTTATAATGTGTATTCCAGCAGAAGAAAGAGAAAAATATAATATAGATTTAACATCTGAAAATTTTGAGCTAAGCACTATAGATGGAAAGAACATAGCTGTTGACAATGCAAAAATAGGAGGCATTTTATATATACCATATGATATCAATAGCAGGCTGGTAGCGGGATTTAATATTCCGTATACAACATTATGCTCAGAAGAATTTATGAAAAATTATGGAGTGGAAGGGTATACACGAATATATGTCAACACAGGCATATCTACAGAAAATACATCTACGGACATCACAGTTGCTCAATATTGTAAGAAAAATAATATATTCTTATCAAATAGAAGAGAAGAATACCAGGCTTACAAACAGGAAAATTTGCAAAAAATAATAATGCTGTATTCTGTGGGAGGCAGCATAGGAATCATTTTTGTTTTACTGATGGGGTGTGTTCTGTCTTTGGATAAGGAGCAGCAAAAGAGAAGCTTTATTATTTTAAGAACCATAGGCATGTCTACGCGCCAGTGGAGGGTAAAGTGTTTTAAGACTGCATGTTTGAGAGGCACTTGTTCGCTTCTGGGAGGCTGGATAATATTTTTTGCAATTGACATGATTGGGAAAAAGAGCTTATGGGATATGTGTGGGACAACAATAGTTGTATCAATTTTAGTAACATTTATACCAATTATTTTATCAACTGTAATATACGATACGAAAAAATAATTGCATCATTAATGCGTGGGATTGCTATACTTTCCACATTTAATTATTGAAAGGAATACATAATGTCAACAATTTTACAGGCAAACAATATAAAAAAGGT
Organism: uncultured Lachnobacterium sp.; assembly: GCA_900548765.1. Classification (GTDB taxonomy): domain Bacteria; phylum Bacillota; class Clostridia; order Lachnospirales; family Lachnospiraceae; genus Roseburia. Next base: position 12,577 of record URLU01000013.1, on the reverse strand, counting down.
ATATCATTCCGCAGCGGGTGATGTCTGCGCAGTAAAGGATGTAAGCATAAATTTTGAAAAAGGCTTATTTTATGCACTTATAGGCAAGAGTGGTTCAGGAAAATCAACACTGCTTCATGTTTTAGGTGGCTTAGACAGACCAACAGAGGGAACTGTGCTTATTGATGGCACAGACTTATTTTCATATAGTGATGAAAAAATGGCTATATTCAGGAGACGTCATATGGGATTTGTATTCCAGCAGTTTAATCTGTTGGATGAATATAATGTCTACAATAACATATGCATGCCGCTTAAGCTGGATGGAAAGAGTGTAGATAAAACTTACTTTTATGAGATTGTAAATATGCTTGGAATAAATAAACTGATAAAAAAATATCCCAGTGAATTATCTGGAGGCGAGCAGCAGCGTGCAGCCATAGCCCGTGCTATGATTTCTAAACCCCAACTGATTTTTGCAGATGAACCAACAGGAAATTTGGACAAGAAGACCAGTGAAGAGACTATGAATCTGCTTTTGGATTGTGCAAGGAAAATGGGACAGACGCTTATAGTTGTAACTCATGATTTGGATATTGCAAAAAAAGCAGATATTGTTATTCAACTTGAGGATGGTAATATAGTATAATCATAAATGGAGGACACTTCATGAATGAGACTATATTAATAGTAGAGGACGATAAAAATATTATAGAGGGTCTAACAGATATTTTATCAGTGAATGGATATGAGGTTATATCTGCAGCTAATAAGAGTGATACATTAGACTGCCTAAAATATAGAAAGACGCATTTGATTATAATGGATGTTAATCTGGGACAGGATAATGGTTTTGATATTTGTAAGCAGATACGGACTCAAAGCAATGTGCCAATTTTATTTTTAACTGCATGTGACAGTGAGATGGAGCTGGTACGTGGCTTTCAATCAGGTGGAGATGACTACATTACAAAACCTTTTCGTATGCAGGAACTTATTGTACGAATACAGGCATTACTGAGGAGAAGCAATATAGGCGGCATTGATATTTCAAATCCCAGAGACATTTACAGTGGGGATATATGCTTTCATGCAAATGAATATCGGATTACTAAAGCTGATGTTAATATAGAGCTGACTTCAATAGAATTTAAGATAGTTTCTCTGTTAGTGGGAAAATGGCCGGAAACTATAAAGCGGGAGACTTTATTTCAACAGATTTGGGAGTCTGAATTTGTAGAGCCAAATACTATTAATGTTAATATTAGCAGAATCAGAGAAAAGCTTGGAAAATATAATGGGGCAAACTATATAGAAACAGTCAGGGGGATTGGATACCGATGGGGAGTTCCAGTAAAATGATAGTATGACATGGGTATTGATAATAGCGTTTATTTTTGGTGTGTTTGGTTTGTATGAGCATATTCGCTTTAACAGACAGAAAAGGCATATGATTGAGTTAACAGAAGAATTAGATCATTTTTTATATAGCCCATGTGAACCACATATGGAGAATTTGGAAGAAGGATATTTTGCAAATATGTATAACCAGATTTCAAAGCTTGAGACTCAATTTTTAGATATGCAAAAAGGTCTTGGTGTGCGAGAAAGCGAAATGATGGAGTTCATAGAGAACATGGCACATCAGGTAAAAAATAATATAACATCTTTACAGATACAAATAGATTTATTAGGCATAAATGCGGATGAAAAACAGAAAACATATTTGAATAAGTGTCAGGACTCTGTGAACCGCCTGACATGGGATATTGACAGACTGCTTAAGTCCAGCCAGCTTGCAGAGGGAAAAATTGCTATGTTGGACGAAACAATGGATATAGGAGACGAGGTTGACGAGGTGCTTATTGCATTGTCATCTATCTCAGAAGAACGTAATGTGACGATTATCCTTAATAAAACAGAAGAAAGTACATATTCAGGTGATAGATTCTGGATTTCACAGGCTATTGAGAATGTTATAAAGAATGCTATAGAGCATACTGATGCAGGTGGTTATGTAAGCATAAGTGTTACAAAAAGTAATAGTCTTATAATAATCAGAGTCGAAGACTCTGGCAATGGAATTACAGAACAGGAGCTTGATAATCTGTTTCGTAGGTTTTACAGGGGAAGTGGGAATAAAGCTGGCTATGGAATTGGACTGTCAATGGCTAAGGATATTGTAGAAGCACACCACGGAATCATTCAGGCAGGGAATAACATTGATAGGGGTGCCTGGTTTGAAATAAGATTATTGTGTCTGGATGGTGCAGACATTTATAAAAGGACGTAATTACAGAAGGAATGCAAAATGAAAGCAAACTCAAACCTCGCAGAAGGACCAATACTTAAAACCATGATGCTGTTTGCATTCCCTATGATACTGGGAAATCTCTTACAGCAGATATATAACATAGTAGATACAATAATAGTAGGACGCTTTGTAAGCTCAGAGGCACTGGCAGCAGTAGGTTCAGCCTATGCCCTGATGACCTTTATCAATTCCCTGATAATCGGACTCTGCATGGGAAGCGGGGCACTTTTTTCCAAGTCCTTTGGAGCAGGGAAGCAGGCTGACATGAGACAGGAGATCAAGCTGTCCTTTGTCTTTATAGGTATTATCACAGCAATTATATGCATAATAGTATTTCCGGGCACAGACCTGATACTTCATCTGCTTGCAGTGCCGGCAGATGTCTATGCCCTTATGCGAAGCTATGTGAGAATCATATTTGCAGGCATAGTCTTTATATTTCTATTTAATTTCTTTGCCTACCTGCTCAGGGCTGTGGGCAATTCCCTTGTGCCGCTTATATTCCTTGCCATATCCTCCGTCACAAATATTGTGCTGGACCTGTATTTTGTAATCAGCCTGAAATGGGGCGTGGCAGGAGCAGCAGGTGCAACGGTTATCTCTCAGGCATTTGCAGGCGTGGGAATAGCCATATATGTGATGGTCAGACACAGGGATTTGGTGAGCCTGGGCAAGGACGTCAGGACTGAATGGTACAGGCTGGGTGAGATTATCAAAAATGATGTGTTTACAGGCTTGCAGCAGTCCGTGATGAATTTTGGAATACTGATGATACAGGGGCTTGTAAACAGCTTTGGTACAACTATTATGGCTGCCTTTGCAGCAGCGGTAAAGATTGATACCTTAGCATATATGCCGGCTCAGGAGTATGCCAATGCCTACTCTCTGTTTATTTCTCAAAACTATGGAGCCAGAAAGCAGGAGAGGATAGCAAAGGGCACCAGAATCGCTACAGCAGTTTCAGTTATATTCTGTCTGTTGGTGTCAGTAATCATATGGATTTTCTCCAGGGATTTCATTGAGATATTTGTTGAAGCCAGCGAGACCGCAATCATTGCAGCTGGTGTTAAGTATCTTAGGATAGAAGGCAGCTTTTATTTAGGAATAGGTATACTTTTCCTTTTATATGGATATTACAGGGGCGTGCAGAGAGCGGAAATGTCTCTGGTGCTTACTGTCATATCACTTGGCACACGGGTACTGCTGTCCTATATGCTGGCACCACATACAGCATTGGGTGTAAATGCAATATGGTGGTCGATTCCTATAGGCTGGATTCTGGCGGATATTGTGGGCGGTGTATATTATAAGAAATTGACAAAGTAAAGAAATTAAGTAAAATAATTACTGATATTATTATTAACCAGTCAATGAGGAATTTTATATGGCAACAATAAAAGAAATAGCAGAGATAGTCGGGGTCTCAAGCTCTGCGGTCTCAAGAGTGCTTAATTATGATGAAAGTATATCTGTAAGTGATGAAACTAGAGAAGCAATATTTGCTACAGCGGATAAAATAGGATACAAGAAGAAGGTAATCTATCCAAAGATAGAGAATGTTGCTTTGATTTTCTTTGCTGACAATGAGGATGAACTGGAGGATGTTTTTTATCATACGGTTCGTGACGAGATAATAAAACAGGCAAAGAGCAAAAACATATACCTAACTATTGTTGAAAAAGAGGATGGTATGGATGGAATTCCCAGGGATTTGAATGCTTTTATTGCTATAGGCTGGCTGACCAGAAAACAGATAGACAAGCTGTATAAAATCTGCAGGAATGGTGTTTTTATCGGAACCTCACCAGATGAAAAGCTCTTTGATGCAGTAAAGCCAAATATGGATTCTTTTGTGACCCAGATGGTGGACTATTTTGTAGATAAGGGGCATAAGGATATAGGATTCATTGGAGGAAGTGACAGAAACATTGATACAGGAAAGCCTTCGATGGATATCAGGGAGTGGTCATTCAGACAGAGTGCTTCCTACTACAACTGTCTGAATGAAGAGTATATCCTGATATCAGATAAGTACACGGTAGATGATGGGTACAGACTGACAAAGGAACTGTTAAAAAAGGACAGGCTGCCATCTGCCTTATGTGTAGCCAGTGACACGCTGGCAGTTGGAGTGCTTCAGGCATTAAATGAAGACGGAATACAGGTACCTGAGCAGATAGCTGTGTTTAGTATTAATGATGTCAATGTTGCAAAATATCTGTCACCACCACTTACTACAATTCATATAGATATTCCATGTATATGTGAGACTGCATTGGATATGCTACGAAACAGGGTACTTTATGGCAGTCGTGTGACAAAGCTGGTTTTTGTCAACGGAACGCCTATATTTAGAAAAAGCTGCTAATAAATGAGATGTCACTTAGGTGGCATCTTTTTTTGTGCATAACAACTAAATTATAAAATCAAATCTTGTGAAAATGGGAAAATTTGCAGTGCTTATCTTGACAACAGCTATTTCTAATGCTAAATTCAAAACATAGTAAAACATTTACTAAGATATAAGTAAATAATTGATTTAAAGAGAGAAGGAGAACGGAATGAAGAAGAGAGTAGTAAATTCAATTTTAGTAGTGGGAATGTTAGCAGCATTGACTGGATGCGGCAATTCAGAGGCAGCAAAGGCAACACCGGATGAAAATGGCAATTACCTTACAAATGGAAGCTTCGAGGAAGCTGATTTTGACGGATGGACAGTCACAAATGTAAATGATGTGACAGAAGAGCTTGACGTGTATGACAGAGATACAGACTGTGTGGATGGTGTGCAGTCACTTCACTTTTACTCCGGCAGCAGTGATGTGGATTTCACCGCTGAGCAGACTGTTGAAGGACTTGAAGATGGCACATACAAGCTTACAGCATACATACAGGGAGAGGCTGCTGGTGATGATGATGCAGTAGCATATTTTTATGCCACAGTTGATGGAGAAGAGGTAAAAGTAGATGGAGAGTTAAATGGATATTTGAACTGGTACACTGCTGAGCTATCTGGTATTGAACCAACTGATGGTCAAATCACTGTGGGTATTAAAGTACAGACAGCTCCTGGTGGATGGGGAACAATAGATAATATCTCGCTTGTGAAGGAGCAGTAATGGAATTTATAAAAGGAATGGATGTCTCCATGGTAAAGGAACTGGAAGAAAATGGAGCCGTCTATAGGATTAACGGAAAACAGGCTGACTTGTTTCAGATATTGAAGCAGTGTGGAACTAATATGGTAAGAATCAGAATCTGGACAGACCCATATGATGAAAATGGCAATTCATATGGTGGTGGTGGAAATGATTTGGAAACAACCATTGAGATTGCAAAAAGAACAGTGCAAAATAACATGGACTTCCTATTAGATTTTCACTATAGTGATTTCTGGGCAGACCCTGCAAAGCAGGTGAAGCCAAAGGCGTGGAAGAACCTGACAGGAGAAGCACTGGAAACAGCTGTATATCTGCATACGGTAGATACATTGAAGGCACTAAAAAATCATAAAATGTCTCCTGCCATGATACAGGTTGGAAATGAAATAACAAAGGGCTTGCTGTGGCCGGATGGCCGCATAGAGGAGACCGAGTCCATGGTGAAGCTTTTGAAGGCGGGAATAAAGGGGGCGCGTGAAGAGTGCCCCGATTCAAAAATAGTACTACATCTGGATTTTGGAACAGACAATGCCATGTATAGAAAATGGTTTGACCGGATTAAACCATATAATCTTGATTTTGATGTCATAGGAATGTCATACTATCCACATTGGAATGGAAGCATAGAGCTTTTGACACAGAATATGAATGACATAAGCAGCAGATATGATAAGGATGTCATGGTGGCGGAAACATCTATAGGGTATACGCTTGAGACTTTTGGCTGTAAGGGAATTGTATACTCAAAGGAGCATGAGCAGGAGACCGGATATCCGGCAACACAGGAAGGACAGAAAAAATTTCTTGGAGATTTATTTAATGCGGTAAGAAGCATAAAAAATAATCGGGGAATCGGAGTGTTTTATTGGGAGCCGGCATGGATACCGATTCCCAACTGCACATGGGCGAGCAAAAGTGGCACCAGGTATATGAAGGATAAAATGGAAGCTGGAAACGCAGCTGCGAATATGACCTTATTTGATGAAAATGGAAATGCAAATTTGGCTCTGCTAGATATGAAAAATATGTGAGGTTGATTTTATGAAGAAAAGAACAATTATAATAGGAGCATTTTTAGTGACAATGCTTGCAGGAGGAATGACAGGCTGTGGCAGTAGTGGTTCTGACACAAAGCTTACTGTCTGGACGAATATGAGCGTTGAAGCAGATACAATTCAAAAATATGCGGACGAATGGGGAGAACAAAATGGCTATGAGGTGGAGGTTATACATCAGTCACCATCAGTGCAGCAGTTTGCACAGGCTGTTAAAAGTGCATCCGGACCAGATGCTGTAGTTGGTATTCCTAACGACCAGCTGGCAGACTATGTAAATGCTGATTTGACAGCATCCGTTCCAGATGATTTGTATGCAGACAGCGATTTTTCAGATGCTGCAATTCAGGCATGCTATGTAGATGGAACCAGATATGCAGCACCTCTTTCTGTGGAGACTACAGCCTTATTTTACAACATGGACATGGTGACTGAAGTTCCTGATACATGGGAGGAACTGGTAGAAGAGGCATCAAATGATGGAGGCGTACAGTTTGATGCTACCAGTATTTATTATGATTTGGGATTTGTGAGAGCTTGTGGAGGTTATATTTTTAACTATCAGGATGGAGCCTATGATACAACAGATATAGGACTTTCAAATGATGGAGCCATACAGGCATATCAATTTATAGATGATTTGTGCAACAAGTACAATCTTATTACAGCGGATGTTACAGCTGACATTGCAAGAAGCAATTTCCAGAATGGAAAATGTGCATACTACATTGGCGGACCTTGGGACATTGACGGTTTTGAATCAGCAGGAGTATCATTTGGAATCACTGAGATGCCAACCTTTAATGGCGAAAATTTTGTCACCCCAGTTGGTACACAGGTGAGCTTTGTCAGCAACAGCAGTGAAAAACAGGATGCAGCATGGCAGTTTATAAAATATCTGATTGACAATGGAGCTGTGGATATGTATGAGGCTGGTGACAGAATACCAGCAAAGCTGTCTGATCAGAATATTGATGCAATTCAGGATAATGAATATACACAGGCGTTTATTGCACAGATTAATAATGGAGAACCTATGCCTACTGTGTCTGAGATGGGACAGCTCTGGACAATACATACTAATAATATCAGGTCAATGTGGTCGGGCGAGCAGACTCCGGAGGAAGCAGCGAAGAACATGGTAGCTCAGCTTGAAGAGGCAATAAAATTAATGGATTCGGGAAAGTAGTGATGATATGAGAAAAAAGAATAATGCGATGGGCTATGCATACTTATCACCAGCATTGATATCGATACTCATAGTCACCTGTCTGCCTATTATATATACAGTGTTTTTATCATTTACAAATTACAATATGTATCATCTGGATGATTATACCTTTGTGGGACTGGAAAATTATAAGACTGTTTTTTCAGGCAGCATCAGGAACGTGTTTTTTCCAGTTCTTGGATGGACTATATGCTTTGCAATTTTCAGTACACTTGGCTCATATGTCCTGGGACTTATACTTGCAATTGTGTTAAATAACCCACATATGAAGGAAGCAAAAATTTACAGAATGATTCTGATTGTACCATGGGCACTTCCAGCAACAATAGCTATTCTGGCATGGCAGGGCTTGTTAAATGAGCAATATGGTGGAATTAATAATCTGCTTCATATGCTGGGAATATCATGGAATGTTCCATGGCTTACAGACCCATTATGCGCGAGAATTGGACTAATAATAGTTAATATCTGGCTTGGATTTCCATATATGATGAATGTATGTCTTGGTGGATTGCAGGCAATATCAAATGAATATTACGAAGCTGCAAAGATGGACGGAGCATCAAGATTCCAGTGCTTTAAGAGTATCACTCTTCCTATGGTTACAAAGCTGTCGATTCCCTTGGTAATATCTTCTTTTGCCGCTAATTTTAACAACTTTGGAAACATATACATGATAACACAGGGTGGTCCTGCAAGGGTTGACAATCAGTTTGCAGGATATACAGATATACTGGCGAGTACAACCTATAAGATGACTACCTGGTCTAACAGATATGAGCTGTCAGCAACCTTCAGTGTGTTGATTTTTATTATAGTTGGTACATTTACACTTATAAATATGCACATATCAGGGTCATTTAAGGAGGTTGATTAGAATGAAAAACAGACGTGCCTTATGGCTTAGCAGGATATTTATATGGATTGTAATTGTTTTGGTTATGTTCCCTGTTGTCTGGATTGTTATGTCATCCTTTTCAGCAGGTGACAGTTTCTTTCTGGCTTCACTTTTCCCAGAAAAATTAAGTCTGGAGCATTATGTTACTTTATTTAAAGAAACTGATTTTACAGTGTGGGTTCTTAATTCACTTAAATTCTGTATCATAGTAGCCTGTATCCAGCTGGTGCTGACTTCTCTTGCTGCATATGCTTTTTCAAGACTTAGATTCGTGGGCAGGAAATATGGACTTATGGCACTCTTGGTGCTTCAGGTATTTCCAAACAGTATGGCAGTAGCTGGTTACTATATACTTATCTACAAATTTGGATTGGTTGATAACAGTATAGCACTTATTTTTGTGTTAGCTGGTGGAAGTGCTTATAATATATGGCTTTTAAAATCATATATGGATGGGCTCCCTGTGGAGCTTGATGAGGCAGCTATGGTGGATGGAGCTAATCAGTTTCAGGTTTTTTACAAAATAATAATGCCATTGGCTATGCCGCAGCTCGCCGTAATATTTTTATTTTCTTTTATTGCAACCTATAGTGAGTACGTTATCACATCCATATTTTTACAGACACCAAAGAGCATGACTCTGGCACTTGGACTGCAATCATTTATCAGTGACCAGTTTGCAGCACATTGGACTTTATTCTCAGCGGCAGCAGTTGTATCATCCCTGCCGATAATGATAGTATTCATGTGCTTACAGAGATTTATACAAAATGGTCTGGTTGCAGGTGGAGTAAAAGGCTAAAATCTTTAAAACTAATACTTGTTAGTTAACCCTAACAGTAGTATAATCAATTAGACAAAGCTAACGAAAGATTGAATATACTAACAATAAGGGAAGGACACAAGCATGGATAGGAGAGAAAAAAAGAGCTCCAGGGAGGATTATCTGGAAGCAATACTGATTCGAACTAACCGTTATGGTGCATGTCGTGTTACGGATGTGGCAGACCAGATGGGGTATTCAAAGGCGAGTGTTAGTGTTGCATTAAAGAAGCTGGAGGAGGATGGCTGTATCATACGTGACGAATGGCGTGTAGTTTTGACTGACAAGGGAAAAGATATAGCACAGAGCATATATGATCGTCATGAGTTTTTTTCAGAATGGCTGAAAAGAATAGGTGTAAGTGGGGAAACTGCTGAGGAGGATGCATGCAGGATAGAGCATGTCCTTTCCGAGGAGAGCTACGAGAAAATGCGGGAATATCTGGAGTCTGTGGAGGGTGTTAGTTATAGTTAACAAAGATTAACTACGACATTTTCCGACAGGAGAGTACAATAAATACCACTGAAAAACTTATAGAAAACGGAGGTATTATTATGATCGACATTAAGAAGCTTGGACTCTTTGCAGGAGGAGTACTTTTTGGTACAGCAGGAATCGCTATTCTTTCAAGCAAGGATGCAAAGAATGCATATACACACTGCACAGCAGCCGTATTAAGAGGTAAGGACAGTGTTATGAAGACAGCAGCTACAGTAAAGGAGAACTGTGGTGACATCTACGAGGACGCTAAGGACATCAACGAGAAGCGTTACGAGAAGGCTGCTGAGGAGAAAGTAGCGGCTGCAAGAGCAATTGTAGAAGAGTACGAGCAGAAAGCAGAGGAAGAGGCATAATTATATGAGATGCGTTGTTTTACATGAGTCTCCAAAGAGGATACGAATGAAGACACCCCTTATACATATGTCTTACAGAGATGCGGATTTGTTACAGTATTACATTGCAAGTCTGCCTGAGGTCAAGGATGCATCGGTAGACGAGAGGACAGGCAATGCAGTTGTAAACTTTAGGAAAGCATCTGCTGATAATAAGGAGCGCCTGATGAAGGCGCTCTTAGCATATGACCCGGAGGATGAGGCGGTTACTTCCCTGGTGCCTGAGGAGACCGGAAGAAAGCTTAACAGGGAGTATGAGGAAAAATTCCTTATGCAGGTATTAAAGCATAACCTGTACAAGGTTTTCCTGCCTGCACCAATATCTATAGCGAGAACGGTAGTTAAGAGCGTGCCATTTCTCATAAAGGCGGCAAAGGCTCTGGCCAGTGGACGGCTTAAGGTAGAGACACTGGATGGAATCGCTATTGCAGCATCTCTTGCAAGAAGGGATTTTGCAACAGCATCATCGATTATGTTCCTGCTTGAATCTGGAGAGATATTGGAGGAGTGGACAAGAAAGAAATCCATAGGTGATCTGGCTAGGTCTATGTCACTTCAAGTGGATAAGGTATGGCTCAGCACTGATGAGGGAGAAATCCAGGTAAGTGTCAGCGCTGTTAAGAAGGGAGACCATATTGTACTTAGAAACTCAGACATTATCCCACTTGATGGCAAGGTAATAAGTGGAGAGATGACTGTAAACCAGTCTACCATGACCGGCGAATCTGAGCCTGTTGTGAAAAAAGTAGATGGCTATGTATATGCAGGAACTGTTGTGGAAGAGGGCGAGTGCATAGTTGAGGTCGCAAAGGAGTCTGGAAGCGGTAAATACGACAAGATTGTCCAGATGATTGAGGAATCAGAGAAGCTTAAGTCAAACACTGAGGCAAAGGCATACCGTCTGGCTGATTCTCTCGTACCATACAGCCTTGCAGGCTTTGGACTTACATATCTCTTTACCAGAAATGTGACCAAGGCATTATCCTTCCTTATGGTTGACTACTCATGTGCCATGAAGCTGTCTATGCCATTATCAGTGCTCTCAGCAATCCGGGAGGCAAGAGAATACGGCATATCAATAAAGGGCGGCAAGTTCATGGAGGCTGTGGCAGAGGCTGATACGATAGTCTTTGACAAGACCGGTACATTGACCTATGCTGCACCAAAGCTCATGGAGGTTATCACCTTTGGTGGTCAAGACCCGGATGAGATGTTAAGAGTGGCAGCCTGCCTTGAGGAGCATTATCCACATTCTGTTGCAAATGCAATAGTAGATGGAGCCAAGGAAAAGAACTTAAGCCATGAGGAGCTTCATTCAAAGGTTGAGTACATAGTAGCCCATGGTGTAAGCAGCTACATTGGAGAGAAAAAGGTTGTAATCGGAAGCTATCACTTCGTAATAGAGGATGAGGGCTGTCAGATTCCGGCAGATGAAAAGGACAGGCTTGACGCTATAAAGCCTGAGTATTCAAGAATATATCTGGCAATAGACGGCATGCTCACAGCAGTCTTATGTATTTTTGACCCAGTCAGGGATGAGGCTGCCCTTGTGATGAAGGAGCTTCATAGGCTTGGTATCAGGAATATCTGCATGATGACCGGTGACAATCTAAAGACAGCCAGAGCTGTCGCAGCAAAAATCGGTATCGATGAGTTTTACGCAGAGGTACTGCCGGAGGATAAGGCATCTTATGTAAGGAGGCAGAGAGAGCTTGGACACAAGGTCATCATGATAGGTGATGGTGTCAATGATTCCCCTGCGCTTTCAGAGGCAGATGTAGGAGTGGCAATCGAGGCAGGAGCAGCAATTGCACGAGAGATTGCGGATATTACCATTTCCACAGACAATCTCATGAGACTTGTAACTATGAGAAAAATCAGTGCTGCCCTTATGGATAGAATCCATAGCAACTACAGATTTGTCATAGGCTTTAACTCTACATTAATTGCTTTAGGCTTAAGCGGTATTATGTCACCATCAAGCTCTGCGCTCCTGCACAATGGTTCAACCATTTTGACAGGGGTAAAGAGTATGACAAATCTCTTAGATAACCAGGAATTATAATAGACATGATAAAAAAGTGTGCTTTGGGGCACACTTTTTTTAATATTCCCCTTGCCAACAGAGAAAGGTATGCTATAATTCAAATGAATTAGTTAAAGCTAACATAAATAAGTCTGATGAAACAAGCGTAAGCCTAGTATTACAAAAGTTTCATAGAA
>URLU01000012.1 GCA_900548765.1 uncultured Lachnobacterium sp. | reverse complement strand
AAAATATATGCCGGACGTATATGAGTTTTACAATCTGGGAATTGGTGAACCATATCCTGTATCAGCGTCATCAATGCTTGGTCTTGGAGACATGCTGGATCAGGTCGTTAAATATTTTCCGGAGGATGCCACTGAGGAAGTGGAGGATGACAGACCAAAGGTTGCCATCGTAGGAAAGCCAAATGTAGGAAAGTCAAGTCTTATAAACAGACTTGCCCAGGAGGACAGGGTAATTGTCTCTGATATTGCAGGCACTACCAGAGACGCAATAGATACAGATGTCAAATACAATGGCAGAGAGTATGTATTTATAGATACAGCCGGACTCAGAAGAAAGAGTAAAATCAAAGAGGATATTGAGAGATACAGTATTATCCGTGCTGTGACTGCGGTGGAGAAAGCTGATGTTGTCATCATCGTTATTGATGCAACTGAGGGAGTCACAGAGCAGGATGCAAAGATTGCAGGAATTGCCCATGACAGAGGCAAGGGTATCATCATTGCTGTCAACAAATGGGATGCAATCGAGAAGGATAACAATTCGGTAAAGAAGCACACTGAGAAAATACGTCAGATATTAAGCTTTATGCCTTATGCAGAAATTATGTTTATATCTGCCAAATCAGGACAGCGTGTAAATAAAATCTTTGAGATGATAGATGTTGTTATCGAGAATAACTCAATGAGAGTTGCAACAGGAGTCTTAAACGAAATCGTCGCAGAGGCAGTTGCCATGCAGCAGCCACCTACAGATAAGGGCAAGAGACTCAGAATATATTATGTTACACAGGTTTCTGTCAAGCCGCCAACATTTGTTGTCTTTGTAAATGACAAGAACCTGATGCATTTCTCATACACCAGATATCTTGAAAACAGAATCAGAGATACTTTTGGATTTAGGGGAACTGCCCTTAAATTTATAACAAGAGAGCGAAAGGATGATGAAAAATGATTTTAGCAAGAGTTATTGCACTTATCATTGGATATATGGCAGGACTTTTTCAGACAGGATATATATATGGAAAAAGTCAGGGAATAGACATCCGGGAGCATGGCAGTGGTAATTCAGGAACAACCAACACCTTAAGGACACTGGGCTGGAAGGCTGGAGCAATCACCTTTCTGGGAGATTGTGCCAAAGCGGTAATTGCAGTGGTTATTGTACATTTTCTTTTTAATGGAATGGATGGACTTAAGGTAGTGGAGCTCTATGCGGGCTTTGGTGCAGTCCTGGGACACAATTTCCCTTGTTATCTTAAGTTCAAGGGGGGCAAGGGAATTGCCTGCACTGCCGGAGTGATCATCTCTGTATGTCCTATGGCAGCACCGGTATGTCTTCTTTTGTTTATAGGAATCGTGCTTGCAACGAGATATGTATCACTGGGCTCAATCCTTATGGTTATAGCTTTTCTGATTCAGACTATAGTATTTAATCATATGGGATGGCTTGGGATAGATGGTACATACAGACTTGAGTTTGATATAGTTGTGGCGTGCTTTACTGCCATGGGCATCTGGAGGCACAAAACAAATATAAAGAGACTAATGAATGGAACAGAAAATAAATTTGGTCAGAAAGCGAAATAGTAATATGGAAAAAGTAGGTATTATTGGAGCAGGAAGCTGGGGAACAGCACTTTCACTTGCATTAGCAAACAATGGACATTCGGTTCTCATATGGTCAATTGTTGAGGCTGAAATAGACATGTTAAAGAAAAATCATGAGCATCTTGATAAGCTTCCGGGAGTGAAGCTTCCTGATACAGTTGATTTCACTACAGATATTGAAAAAACAATCACAGAAAGCGATATGCTGGTTCTTGCAGTGCCATCTGTATTTACCAGAAGTACAGCTCAGAAAATGAGCCCATATGTAAAGGACGGACAGATAATTGTCTGTGTGGCAAAGGGAATTGAGGATGATACTTTAATGACAATATCAGATGTTGTGGAGCAGGAGATCCCAAAGGCTGATGTGGCAGTATTGTGCGGACCATCCCATGCGGAGGAAGTTGGAATAGGCCTGCCTACCACTCTTGTAGCGGGAGCCCACACCAAGGCAACAGCAGAGCATATCCAGGAAGTGTTTATGAGCCAGGTGCTGAGAGTCTACACAAGCCCTGACATGCTGGGCATGGAGCTGGGTGGCTCCTTGAAGAATGTCATAGCCCTTGCAGCAGGAATGGCGGATGGCTTAGGCTACGGAGATAATACCAAGGCAGCCCTTATCACAAGGGGAATAGCAGAAATATCAAGACTTGCAATCGCAATGGGGGCAGCACCTGAGACTCTGTCAGGACTTACAGGAATAGGAGATCTTATCGTAACCTGTGAGAGTAAGCACAGCAGAAACCGCAAGGCAGGAATGCTAATCGGTCAGGGCTATACCATGGATCAGGCAACAGCAGAGGTTAAGATGGTAGTTGAGGGTATCTACTCAGCTAAGGCAGCCCTTGCCCTTGCCAAAAAGTATAATGTGGAAATCCCAATCATTGAGGAAGTGAACAAGGTGCTTTTCGAGGATAAGCCGGCAAAAGAAGCTGTGTCTGAATTGATGCTTAGGGATAAGAGGACAGAGCACAGCAATCTTGACTGGAAATAAAAGCAAAAAATTAGACATAACAAGGAGAAAAGTGCTATCATGGAGATAAAGATTAAAAAGCTTACAGCTACAGCCAAGATTCCTACAAGAGAGAGTACATCGGCAGCAGGTTATGACCTGTATGCTGACATCACAGATGAGATAAGGGTAAAGCCTCATGAGACTGTAAAGGTCAATACAGGTGTTGCGATGGAAATACCAGAGGGATATTTTGGCGGAATAGCAGCAAGAAGCGGGCTGGCTTCAAAGGAAGGCTTGAGACCTGCAAACTGCTACGGCATAGTTGATTCTGATTACAGAGGACCTATCATTGTTGCACTGCACAATGATTCAGAGGCGGAGAGAGTGGTCACGCCACAGGAGAGAATCGGACAGATTATCATCCAGCCATATCTGAATGTTACATTCTGCGAGGTGGAGAATTTATCTGAGACAGACAGGGGAAGCAATGGTTTTGGTTCTACTGGTAAATAGATAGTTACTGGAATGTATATGTATTAAGGAGGAATTTATTATGGAAAATCGTATTGTGAAATTCAAATCAAAAGAGAGCAATCTGCTTAATCTGCATGCGATACCTGGTCATTTTGCCACAAGCCATTCGCACATAAACTATTATGTGGATGTGACAAGCATCAAGACCAGAACATCTGAGGCGAAGGAGGCTGCAAAGGTGCTTTGCTCAAAGCTTCCAAGACAGTCTTACATTGATACTATTGTCTGCATGGATGGAACAGAAATGATTGGTGCATTCTTAAGTGAGGAGATTGCCAATAATGGTATCCTGTCTATAAACAGGCATGAGACTACATATGTTGTCTCACCTGAGATTAATAATAACAATCAGATGCTTTTCAGAGATAACAATAAGGCCGCCATAGAGGGCAAGCATATTGTGCTTATCCTTGCTACAACTACTACAGGAGAGACCATAAGAAGAGCTTTAGAGTGCATCCAGTATTATGGTGGCAGCGTAGTCTGTGTTGCATCAATTTTCTCAACAATTGATTCCGTCGATGGAAAAGAGGTGGAGAAATTATTTGATGTGAATGATGTGCTCAACTATGAGGCATATCCTGTTGGAGAGTGCCCATTCTGTAAAAAGGGACATAAGATTGAAGCTATGGTAAATGGCTATGGCTATTCAAAACTGTAATAATGACCAGAATATAGACGTATATTAGTCGGAATACACAAGGGAGAATGACTGCTTCGTCAAAATGACAACAAATTTGTGAAATGTTTGTCGGTTTGACAGTGGTCATTCTTTTTGCTTTTAGTTATCATAATATTATCAAATGAGATAAAAGTACGCAGGAGGTATTTTTTAATGGCAAGTTTAGAGTTAAAGAACATTTGCAAAGTATACTCAAATGGCTTTGAGGCAGTTAAGGACTTCAACCTTAAGGTTGAGGACAAGGAATTCATCATTTTCGTAGGACCATCTGGATGTGGAAAATCTACAACACTCCGTATGATTGCTGGTCTTGAGGAGATTTCTTCAGGAGAGCTTATCATTGATGGCAAGGTTGTAAATGATGTAGAGCCAAAGGATAGAGATATCGCAATGGTATTCCAGAACTACGCTTTGTACCCACATATGACAGTATTTGATAACATGGCATTTGGACTTAAGTTAAGAAAAGTTCCAAAGGATGAGATTAAGGCAAAAGTTGAGGAGGCTGCCAGAATCCTTGACCTTGAGAAATTATTAGACCGTAAGCCAAAGGCTTTATCAGGTGGACAGAGACAGCGAGTTGCAATGGGACGTGCAATCGTTCGTAATCCTAAGGTATTCCTTATGGATGAGCCTCTTTCAAACCTTGATGCAAAGCTTCGTGTACAGATGAGATCTGAGATTGCTTCATTACATAACAGATTAGGTGCTACAATCATCTATGTAACACATGATCAGACAGAGGCTATGACACTTGGTACTAGAATCGTTGTATTAAAAGATGGTGTTATCATGCAGGTTGATTCACCACAGAAGTTATACAATGAGCCACAGAACTTATTCGTAGCTGGATTCATCGGATCTCCACAGATGAACTTCGTAGATGCTCAGTGTGTTGTTGAGGGAGCAAAGGCTTCTCTTAAATTTGATAACTACTCAATCGAGCTTCCAGAAGCAAAGGCTAAGAAGCTTATTGATGGAGGATATGCAGGAAAGACTGTTATCATGGGTATTCGTCCAGAGGACATCTATGATGGAGCAGACGAGCTTGCTAAGTTCGCTGGCAGCGTAGTAGAGACAGATGTTACTGGATACGAGTTATTAGGTGCTGAAGTATTATTATACTACACACTTGGCGGAGCAAACATGACAGCAAGAGTAGATTCAGATACAACAGCTCGTTATGGTGATCACATCAGACTTGCTCTTGATACAAGCAAGATTCATGTATTTGACAAAGATTCTGAATTGACAATTACTAACTAGTCATATAGAATTATATAGTTGTAAATTTACCAAACCGGGTGTTTTACACCCGGTTTTGCTTTATTAATGCGGGTGAGATTTCCATGATTACAAATCAGAAGATACAAAAAACAATCGATGAGATAAATGCAATAACAAGTGTAGATATGGCACTTTTTACCAGTAGGGGAAAGTGCGTGGCATTTACAGAGAATGCGGATAAGAATATAATAGACAAGATATTCAGGTTTATCCAGATGCTGGATGACGATATGTTGGATGAGGATACCAGACTTTTTAAGATTGAAGTAGATGAAGATGTTGAGTACATACTTTCTTTTGAAAACACCACAGATGAAGGCTTGATGATTGGCAGGATGGCTGCCTGTCAGGTAAAAAATCTGCTGGTAAACACCTCGGACAGATTTGACAGGAATAATTTTATCCAGAATATATTGCTTGGAAACCTGCTGACAGTAGATATTCTTGGCAAAGCCAAAAAGCTGCACATTGATAATAAACTGAGAATTGCATATGTTATAGATACCGGTGAGAAGGAAAATGATATAGTGTTAGAGCTGGTGAAAAACCTGTCTGATACTAAATCCGGTGATTTTGTGGTTACATTGGATGCCCATAATGTGGTCCTGATAAAGGACATATCTGATATTGCCACAGATAATCAGGAAGAGGAGCTGGAGGCTATCGCCAAGAGCCTGGTAGATAATATACTGATGGAAGCTATGATAAAGGTAAGGGTAGGATATGGCAACCCTGTCATCCAGATAGGAGATATTGCTTCATCCTTCAGAGAGGCAAAGATGGCTATTCAGGTGGGCAGGGTCTTCTATGCTGAAAAGGAGACTATTTCTTACGGCAGACTTGGAATAGGCAGACTTATATATCAGCTTCCAATGAGTCTTTGTGAAATGTTTGTCAAGGAGGTATTTGGTGATGAAATCCCAGATATACTTGATGACGAGGAGGCAATGTCCACAATTAATAAATTTTTTGAAAATAATCTCAATATATCAGAGACAGCGAGACAGCTTTATGTCCACAGAAATACTCTGGTATATCGACTTGAAAGAATAGAAAAGGCAATTGGACTTGACATCAGAACCTTTGATGATGCTATGATGTTTCGCATAGCAGTTATGGTAATTGCCCATCTTAAGGATATGAAGAACGAATAAAAATAGAAAGAGGAGTGTGTATGGCTGGTAAACAAACATACGACGAGAGCAGTATAGCGATTCTGGAAGGTCTTGAAGCTGTTAGGAAAAGACCGGGAATGTATATCGGCAGCGTTACTACAAAAGGATTAAACCATTTAATATATGAAATAGTAGACAACTCTGTAGATGAGCACCTGGCAGGAGAGTGTGACACCATCTGGGTGACTCTTGAAGCGGATGGTTCATGTACAGTTGAGGATAACGGACGAGGAATCCCTGTGGGTATGCATGCCAAGGGAGTTTCCGCAGCCAGAGTAGTGTTTTCTACCCTTCATGCAGGAGGAAAATTCGATAACTCTGTATACAAGACCAGTGGTGGACTCCATGGTGTAGGTTCATCTGTTGTAAATGCCCTGTCTACATATATGGATGTAGAGATAAGCAGGGAGGGATATATCCATCATGACAGGTATGAGAGGGGAATTCCGGTTGTAGAGCTGGAAAACGGCTTACTGCCAAAGATTGGTAAGACTAAAAAGACCGGTACCAGGATTAACTTCCTTCCAGACCCTGAGATTTTTGAAAAGACCAGATTTAAGGAAGAGGACGTCAAAAACAGAATGAAGGAGACAGCCTACTTAAACCCTAATCTGACCATCATATATGAGGACAGGCGCGGCAGTGAGGTAGAGCATATTGAGTACCATGAGCCGGAGGGAATCATAGGCTTTGTAAAGGACTTAAATGCAAATGTTGAGGCACTTCATGATGTAATCTACTTCAAGGGCGAGAGCGAAGGCATTGAGGTTGAGGTTGCTTTCCAGTATACAAGTGAGTTTCATGAAAACATACTTGGTTTCTGTAACAACATATACAATTCAGAGGGTGGAGCCCACATCACAGGCTTTAAGACTGCCTTTACAGGAATAATCAATTCATATGCCAGAGAACTTGGCATATTAAAGGACAAGGATGCCAATTTCAACGGAGCTGATGTGAGAAATGGCATGACAGCGGTAGTGACAGTAAAGCACCCAGACCCTAGGTTCGAAGGACAGACCAAGACCAAGCTTGACAATCAGGATGCCAACAGGGCAACAGCCAAGGTTACAAGTGATGAGATGCCATTATTTTTTGACAAGAATCTGGATGTGCTTAAAACTGTAATAAGCTGTGCTGAGAAGGCAGCAAAGATTAGAAAAGCAGAGGAAAAGGCGAGAACCAACCTTTTGACCAAGCAGAAGTTCTCCTTTGATTCCAACGGAAAGCTGGCAAACTGTGAGAGCAGGGAGGCGGAGAAATGTGAGATATTTATAGTCGAGGGAGATTCTGCCGGAGGTTCTGCAAA
Source organism: uncultured Lachnobacterium sp. (assembly GCA_900548765.1). Classification (GTDB taxonomy): domain Bacteria; phylum Bacillota; class Clostridia; order Lachnospirales; family Lachnospiraceae; genus Roseburia. Next base: position 13,090 of record URLU01000012.1, on the reverse strand, counting down.
GATGGCAAGAGACAGAATGTTTCAGGCTATTATGCCTATAAGGGGAAAAATCCTCAATGTGGAAAAGGCAAGCATTGACAAGGTGCTTGCAAACGCAGAGATTAAGACCATGATAAATGCCTTTGGCTGTGGCTTTTCAGAGGGTTATGGCAATGACTTTGACATCACAAAACTCAGATATGACAAAATCATCATCATGGCAGATGCGGATGTGGATGGAGCACATATTTCAACGCTTCTTCTTACTCTTTTTTATAGATTTATGCCGGAGCTTATCTATGGAGGGCATGTGTATGTAGCTATGCCTCCACTGTACAAGGTGATTCCTTCCAAGGGAGCCGAGGAGTATTTGTATGATGATGCAGCATTGGATAAATATCGTAAGACCCATACCGGAAATTTCACATTGCAGCGATACAAGGGTCTTGGAGAAATGGATGCAGACCAGCTCTGGGAGACAACCCTTAATCCTGAGACCAGAATGATGAAGCAAATCGAGATAGAGGATGGCAAGATGGCATCAGACATCACAGCACTTTTGATGGGCAATGAGGTGCCGCCTAGAAAAGCATATATATACGAGCATGCAAATGATGCGCAACTTGATATATAGGAGATAACTGTAAATGGATAGCAATAATATTATTCAGACCGAATATTCGGACTTGATGAAAAAATCATATATAGATTATGCCATGAGTGTTATTGTAGCTCGTGCCCTGCCGGATGTAAGAGACGGACTTAAGCCGGTACAGCGCCGTACACTCTATGATATGTATGAGCTGGGTATCAGATATGACAAGCCTTACAGGAAGAGTGCCCGTATCGTAGGTGATACAATGGGTAAATACCATCCACATGGTGATTCTTCAATCTATGATGCCATGGTTGTCATGGCACAGGATTTTAAGAAGGGACTGCCACTTGTGGACGGACATGGAAACTTTGGCTCAATCGAGGGTGACGGAGCCGCTGCCATGCGATACACAGAGGCGAGACTTCAGAAGGTTACACAGGAAGCCTATCTGGCTGACCTGGACAAAAATGTAGTTGATTTTGTGCCAAACTATGATGAGACAGAGAAGGAACCAGAGGTACTGCCTGTAAAGGTGCCAAACCTCCTCATAAACGGAGCAGAAGGTATCGCTGTAGGTATGGCAACCAGCATCCCGCCTCACAATTTGGCTGAGGTCATAGATGGTGTAATTGCTTATATGAAAAACCCTGACATTACAACAGGAGAGATGATGCAGTATATTCCGGGACCTGATTTTCCTACAGGTGGAATAATTGCAAATAAGGATGAGCTTCCGGCAATCTATGAGAGTGGAGCAGGCAAAATCAAAATCCGTGGCAGGGTGGAAGTGGAAAAGGCAAAGGGCGGCAAAGAACGCCTGGTAATCACAGAGATTCCATACACCATGATTGGTGCAAATATCGGAAAATTCCTAAATGATGTATACAATCTGGTGGAAACAAAGGCCGCCACAGACATAGTAGATATAACAAACCAGTCCTCAAAGGAAGGAATCAGAATTGTTCTTGACTTAAAGAAGGGCACAGATGTAGAAGCCTTAAAGAATCTCTTATATAAAAAGACCAAGCTTGAAGATACTTTTGGCGTCAACATGCTTGCTGTTGCAAACGGCCGTCCGGAGACAATGGGGGTTATCCCGATTATCAGGCACCATGTGAATTTCCAGTATGAGATAGCAACAAGAAAATACAAGACACTGCTTGCAAAAGAGCTGGATAAGAAGGAGATTCAGGAAGGGCTCATTGAAGCCTGCAATGTAATCGATTTGATTATTGAGATTCTCCGTGGAAGCAAGAGCAGGGCAGATGCAGAGGCCTGTCTCATAAATGGAGATACAAAAAAAATAAAGTTTAAGTCAGAAGAGTCTGAAAAGATGGCTGCCAGACTTAATTTTACAGAGCGTCAGGCAAAGGCAATTCTTGATATGAGACTCTATCGCCTGATTGGACTTGAGATTGATGCCTTGATGAAGGAGCATGAGGAGACTCTTAAAAATATTGCCCTTTACGAGGATATCCTGGCTAACAGAGGCTCGATGGCAAAGGTTATTATAAAAGAGCTTAAGGCTTTTAAGAAAGAGTACGGAGCAGAGAGAAAGACTGTAATCGACAATCTTGAGGAGGCTGTAATTGCCAAGAAGGAGATTGAAGCAGCAGATGTAGTCTTACTTATGGACAGGTTTGGATATGTCAAGACTGTTGATGTGGCCACTTATGAGAGAAATAAGGAGACAGCAGATGCAGAAAATAAGATTATATTCAAAGTAAAAAATATTGACAGGGTATGTCTTTTTACAAATACAGGCAATCTGCATCTCATAAAAGTTCTTGATCTGCCATATGGTAAATTCAGGGACAAGGGCACACCTATTGACAATGTGAGCAATTATGACAGCAAGAAAGAGGATTTTGTATACATTACAAGCCTTGAAAATGTGTCACAGAATAAGCTTTTGTTTGTAACAAAACAGTCTATGCTTAAGCTGGTAGATGGAGCTGAATTTGTGGTATCCAGAAAGACTTCTCAGGCGACCAAGCTTGCAGATGGAGATGAGGTCATAAGCGTAAGCATACTGACTGGCGGAGAAAATCTGGTAATGCATTCAAAGAAGGATTTCTTCCTTAGAATTGAATGCAGCAGTATTCCTGAGAAAAAGAAGATGGCAGTTGGTGTCAGGGGCATGAAGCTTGACAAGAGTGATGAACTGCAGGCGGCATATGTTTTGGCAGAGGGAGAAAACCAGGTTGTTGAGGTAAAGGGCAAGGAACTCTCGCTTAACAGACTTAAGATTGGAAACCGTGATACCAAGGGTACAAAACATTAATTTTCATATACTAACAGTTGATATTATATCTTATATGTGTTATTTTATAAAAAATTAAATATATAGTAATCAGGTGCCGGAGAAGCCATATTTTGTGGCTGGCTCCGGTGAAAAGGGAAACAGGTGCAAATCCTGTACGAACTCGTCACCGTAATTAAGGAGCAGAAGTCGATATATCACTGGGTAACTGGGAAGATGACTGATGTGATGATATTTAAGCCGGGAGACCTGCCTGAAAGCTGTACAGAAGCATTTGCTTCAAGCCACGAGTAAAAAGGCTGTACGTTGCAGAATCCTTTATGGATTTTGTTGTTGTGCGTTCAGACCCTTTACAGATATAGTAAAGGGTTTATTATTTTGATACCAAAGTATGCAATAAAAGCTGCCGGTGGCAGGCTTTATGTATGCTTTGATGGCTCTGTAAGCTTCAAGTATACAGCTGTATATATATTTGATTAGTATAAAGCAGTATACTGCAGAAAAGAGGACAAAATGAAAAAAAGAGCAGCAGCATTACTTATGACAATGGTAATGGCGGCATCATGTCTGGCTGGATGTGGAAGCACAGACAAGGAGGCTTCAAACAGCACAGTGGAGGAAAACACACAGGCAGCAGAGAACACTGCCACAGATACTGAGTCTGATGCAGACCAGAAGGCAGCAGATGAGGTGGCAGCACTTATTGATGCTATCTATGTTCAGGAGAGAACAGATGACACTGACGCACAGTGTGAGGCTGCAAAGGCAGCATGGGATGCACTTACAGATGCCCAGAAGGAGTTAGTGGAGGGTGAGAATGCAGACCCGGATTATTTTGGAAGAGATACAGGAGATGCTAGTATGGATGATCCACGTAACCAGGATGAAATCGGAGATAATGAAATTCTTGTAGTAAGCTTTGGTACTTCATTTAATGACAGCCGTGTTGCTGATATTAAGGGAATCGAGGATGCTATTCAGGAAGCATTCCCAGACTGGTCTGTTAGAAGAGCATTTACAGCCCAGATTATCATCAATCATGTTCAGGCAAGAGATGGAGAGAAAATTGACAATGTAGATCAGGCTTTACAGCGTGCAGTAGATAACGGAGTAAAGAACTTAATTGTTCAGCCAACTCACTTAATGCATGGCGCAGAGTATGATGAGCTTATGAAAGCTGTTGAAGAGTACAAGGATAACTTTGAGACAGTAAAGGTTGCAGAGCCGCTTCTCGGAGAGGTTGGAGCTGACGCTGCGGTAATTAATGCTGACAAGAAAGCAGTTGCAGAGACACTTACAGCAGAAGCAGTTAAGACAGCAGGCTATGACAGTCTTGAAGCTGCCAAGGAGGATGGCGTTGCATTCGTATTTATGGGACATGGTACAGCTCATGTAGCAAAGGTTTCATACAGCCAGATGCAGGCACAGATGGAAGACCTTGGATATGATAATGTATTCATCGGTACAGTAGAGGGCGAGCCGGAGGATACAGCATGTGAGGCTGTAATCGATAAGGTCGCAGAAGCTGGATACACAAAGGTTATCCTTCGTCCACTTATGGTTGTTGCCGGAGACCATGCAAACAATGATATGGCTGGTGATGATGATGACTCATGGAAGAGCATGTTTAATGCTTCTGGTAAGTTTGACAGTGTAGATACACAGATTGCAGGACTTGGCTCTATTGCTGACATTGAGAAGATTTATGTGCAGCATACAACTGATGCAATCAATCAGTAGATTGATACAGCATACATATGGTTAGTTTCGCAAACTTCCCGACGGAGATTGTGCAACCGACCTGGCATACAGTGTATTTTCCAGAAAAAATATGAAGTTAGCGGCGGGATTTATCGCGGATAGCGAGTTTAGAATTGCTAATTGGATTTCGTTTCGGAGACTTTTGGAAACCCGCCGCAGTTCATATTTTGTTCTGGAAAACAACTGTATGTCTGGTCGGTAGATGGACACTTTGAGGGAAGTTTGGGTTATAGAAATATAGTAATTAAGTAGTTAGGATGGTTTATTTTAGGATGAAAAAGCGTATTTCAATAGTTGCGGTTTTATTTATGATGACAGGAGCATTACTGGCTGGTTGTAGTAGTAAGGATGATACCGCAGCTTCAGATGTAAGTACTGAGGCTTCAATTGATGCTGTACAGGATAGTTCAGAATCACTTGAAAGTGGTGCGGACACAGAGGTGGAGACAGGCAGGACTGATGGCGCAGAGGGTGTCATTGATTTGGAGGATGGTGTTTATTCTGCAGATTTTGAGACTGACAGTTCTATGTTTCATGTAAACGAGGCTTGTGATGGCAAGGGTACCCTGACTGTTAAGGATGGCAAGGCTTCAATTCACATTTCTTTGACGTCAAAGAATATTGTTAATCTGTTTTGTGGTCTGGCTGAGGATGCCCAGAAGGATGGGGCTGAGCTTTTAGAGCCTGTTGTTGACACTGTTACATATTCTGATGGCATGACTGAGGAAGTTTATGGCTTTGATGTTCCAGTTCCAGCTCTTGATGAGGAGTTTGATCTGGCTCTTATCGGTACTAAGGGTGTCTGGTATGACCACAAGGTTAAGGTTACTAATCCAGAGCCTATGGAGGCGGAGACAACAGAGCTTTCTGATGGTACTTATACAGTAGAGCTTGATTTTGAAGGTGGAAGTGGAAAGGCATGTATTTCTTCTCCTGCAACAATAAATGTGGCTGACGGCAAAATAACTGCCACATTTGAGTGGAGCAGCCCAAATTACGATTATATGATTGTAGATGGAGAAAAGTACCTTCCGGTTAATGAAGATGGTAATTCTGTATTTGAAATTCCTGTTGCTTCGCTGGATGAGCCTATGACTGTAATTGGTGACACAGTAGCTATGAGCAAGCCTCATGAGATTGAGTATACTATTACTTTTCACCCAGATACAGTTACAGAAGCTGAGTAATAGAATCTGCAAGAGGATACTTACATGAGAGGAAGAAAAAATATAGCAATAATATCATGTTTGTTTTTGATGGGACTGCTTTGGCTTGTGGGCTGTGGCAGTCCTTCTTCCGATTCTACAGAAAATTCACTGGTAGAGTCAACAGACCAGACAAAAGCTTTGAATTGGAAGGATATGAAGCCTGTAGGATCTATGGAGCTTGTGTATGCAGAGAATTTTTCTGTGGATTATTATGAGGGAGGATTCAAACTGCTTCAGACCATGGATGGCACACAGATACTTGTGGTACCGGAGGATAAGGAAATCCCCCAAAATGTGGATGAAGATACAATTGTCTTAAAGCAGCCGGTGCAGAATATGTATCTGGTTTCATCTGCTGTCATGGATATTTTCAGTAAGCTTGACGCTATAGACACTCTGCGTTTTTCCAGTCAGACAGAGGACAACTGGTATGTGGATGGAGCAAAACAGGCCATGGAGGATGGAGGCCTCATATACGCAGGCAAATACAATAAGCCGGACTATGAGCTTATTGTATCGGAGGGCTGTTCATTTGCCATTGAAAATTCTATGATTTTTCATTCTCCGGAGGTGATTGAGATGCTTGAAAGCTTTGATATTCCGGTGATGGTGGAGTATTCCAGCTATGAGTCGCACCCTATGGGCAGAGTGGAGTGGATTAAGTTTTTTGGTGCTCTGGTTGATAAAGAGGAAGAAGCCCAGAGAATATTTGATGAGCAGATTGATATATTGGACAGTGTGGCTGCCAACGAAAATACAGGTAAGACGGTGGCATTTTTCTATATTACATCCAACGGGCTGGTTCAGGTGCGCCAGAGCAATGATTATATTCCAAAGATGATTGAGCTTGCCGGCGGCAGGTACATATTTGATAATCTGGGAGATTCTGAATCAAAGAGGTCTACAATGAATATGCAGGTTGAGGAATTTTATGATGGCGCAAAAGATGCTGATTATATAATATATAATAGTACCATAGATGGTGGGGTGGGCTCGGTTGATGAGCTGATTGACAAGTGCCCTGTGCTTGCAGACTTCAAGGCTGTGAAGGATGGGAATGTGTGGTGTACCACAAACGACATGTATCAGCAGTCTATGTCAATCGGTTATATGATCAAGGATATACACAGCATGCTTTGCGATGGTGATGAGGATGATATGACTTATTTATTTAAGCTTGTTAACTGACAATATATGGTTATTTTGCCGCTCAAATCACAAGCAGCTGAATCATTAGCGGACAGTTTTCCTGAATGTCAGACGAAAAAACGAATAGGAAAAGCGGAAGCTTAGGAAAGGGTACATGCATACAAGGATGAAAAGACTCGTAAATACAAGCGTCAATTTGAGCATGAGTGGTAAGATATAAGGAGACACAATATGAGAGACGGCAGAAAAATAAGATATATGGCAGCTTTTATTCTGCTTGGAGTGGGAGTTCTGGTATTTTTGATACTAAACTGCTGTATTGGCTCAGTTAAGATTCCGATGGCAGATATAATATCTGCGGTAAAAGGAAATGAGATAGAAAACAGCAGGATATTGTGGGATATAAGGCTTCCAAGAGCATTTGCAGCAATGATACTTGGGGGAGCACTGGCACTTGCAGGCTATCTGCTCCAGAGCTTTTTTCATAACCCAATAGCAGGTCCCTTTGTACTTGGAATCTCATCAGGAGCAAAAATGGTGGTTGCAATAGTAATGGTTTTTCTCATGGGACAGGCTGTCAGGGTGAGCTCGGCAGTCCTTATAATTGCGGCTTTTATCGGAGCCATGATTTCCATGGGCTTTGTGCTTCTCATGTCAAAAAGAGTGAATAATATGTCCATGCTTGTGGTCAGTGGTGTTATGATAGGATATATCTGCTCAGCGATTACTGAGTTTATAGTAACTTTTGCAAATGATGCGGACATAGTGAATCTGCATAACTGGTCAAGGGGCAGCTTTTCAGGAATGACCTGGAATCAGGTGGCTGTGATGGCAGTGGTTATAGCAGTTACCTCCATGGCTGTGTTTATGCTGGCAAAGCCTTTAAGTGCCTATGAACTGGGCGAAGCTTATGCCCGGAATATGGGGGTAAATGTGAGACTTTTAAGGGTTATGCTTGTGATTTTATCAAGCCTCTTATCTGCCTGCATAGTGGCGTTTGCAGGACCGATTTCCTTTGTGGGAATAGCTGCGCCGCATCTTGTAAAAAGCATTTTAAAGACTACAAAACCAATACTTATGATACCAGCCTGTTTTCTGGGCGGAAGCCTTTTCTGTATGTTTTGCGATTTGCTGGCAAGGACACTTCTGGCACCAACAGAGCTCAGTATAAGCACAGTGACCGCAGTGTTTGGAGCACCGGTTGTCCTGTGGGTTATGATAAGGCGCAATAAGGAGAGATTTGCCTGATGGAATATTATTTTAAGACGGAAAAACTTAGCGTAGGCTACAATGGTAAGCCCTTGATTCAAAATATAGATATTGGCATAGGAAAAGGTCAGATTCTCACCCTTATTGGACCGAATGGTGCAGGAAAGTCTACTATATTAAAAAGCATTGTGAGACAATTGTCTCTGATTGATGGAAAAATATGTCTGGATGGCACAGATATTTCTGATATATCAGGAAAAGCTTTATCCCAGAAAATGGGTGTAGTCTTAACTGACAGACTGCAGGGGGAGCTGATGACCTGTGAGGATGTGGTTGCCACTGGCAGATATCCTTATACAGGACATTTTGGCATCTTGTCAGAGGCTGATTATAGGGTTGTGGAAGAAGCCATGGAGCTGGTACATATCACAGAGATAAAGGATATGGACTTCACCCGTATAAGTGATGGGCAGAGACAGCGCGTGATGCTTGCCAGGTGCTTGTGTCAGGAGCCGGAAATCATCATACTGGATGAGCCTACATCTTATCTGGACATCAGGTACAAGCTTGAATTTTTATCTACACTTGAGGAGCTTAAAAAGAGAAAAAAACTGACAGTGATTATGTCACTTCATGAGCTGGAACTGGCACAGAAAATATCGGACAAAATACTCTGTGTCAAGGGCAGCTATGTGGAAAAATTTGGAAGCCCTGATGAGATTTTCGGGGATGGATATATAGCAGAACTTTTTGATCTGACCGCTGGCAGCTTTGATGATGAGAGCGGAAACGCGGAGCTTATGAAAGTTGAGGGAGAGCCGGAGGTCTTTGTCATAGCTGGAAATGGTCTGGGGCGCAGGCTGTATCACAGATTACAGCGAGATGGAATAGCTTTTGCAACAGGAATCTTATACAAAAATGATTTGGATTACCCGGTGGCTAAGGCACTTGCTGTTAAGCGGATAGAGGCAGAGGCTTTTGAACCTATGTCAGATGAAGCCTTTGAGGAGGCAAAAAAGATACTAGCAGGCTGTAAAAAGGTGATTTGCTGTAAGGATGATGGTGATTTTGGTACCTATGAGCAGAAGAATAAAGAGTTGCTTCAATATGCCAGAGCACAGGGCAAAGAATTGGAACTTCTTAATGATATATAAATTATAATAATCAGGACACATTTAATGTGGCAGGGCTGTATACCAAGGTATGCAAGAAAAGCTGTTGGTGGCAGGTTTTCTGTATATATACTTAAAGATAGACGAGAGGTTTAAATAAATGGCAAAAGTAATAATGGTACAGGGCACAATGTCAAATGCAGGGAAAAGTCTTCTGGTGGCAGGCTTGTGTAGAATTTTCAAACAGGATGGCTACAGGGTGGCTCCTTTTAAGTCACAGAATATGGCACTCAACTCTTTTATAACCACAGAGGGGCTTGAGATGGGGCGTGCCCAGGTCATGCAGGCTGAGGCTGCGCAGATTAGACCTATGGTGTGCATGAATCCAATATTACTAAAACCTACTAATCATACTGGCTCACAGGTGATTGTAAATGGTGAAGTTGTAGGGAATATGAGTGCCAGAGATTATTTTGCCTACAAAAAAGAGCTTATTCCGGATATAAAGAAGGCATTTAGAAAGCTTGAGGAAGAGGCTGACATTATAGTTATAGAGGGAGCGGGAAGCCCGGCAGAGATTAATCTGAAGGAAAACGACATAGTAAATATGGGCATGGCAGAGATGGTGGATGCGCCGGTCCTGCTGGTGGGTGACATAGACAGAGGCGGCGTTTTTGCCCAGCTTCTGGGTACCCTTATGCTTTTAACAGATGATGAGAGAGGCAGGGTAAAGGGCCTTATTATCAATAAATTCAGAGGAGATAAGTCTATACTTGACCCGGGCATAGAGATGCTTGAGGAAAAAGGCAGGGTGCCTGTGACAGGAGTTGTGCCTTATATGGAGCTGTCTCTTGAGGATGAGGACAGTCTGACAGAGAGATTTGACAAAAAGAAAGAGGGCTTAATAGATATTGCTGTAATCAGATACCCTAGAATATCTAACTTTACAGATTTTAATGTTTTTGAGCAGATGGAAGAGGTCACAGTGAGGTATGTGACTTCAATCAGTGAATTGGGACATCCGGACATGGTGATTTTACCGGGAAGCAAAAACACTATGGGAGATTTAAAATGGATGCGTCAGAATGGTCTGGAAGCGGCAGTGAAGAAATTAGCCAATGATATTCCTGTTTTTGGCATCTGTGGAGGCTATCAGATGCTGGGAAATGAGATATTTGATCCGGACAGGGTCGAAGAGGGAGGAGAAATCAGAGGAATGGAGCTTCTTCCTATAAAGACCATACTTAGAAATGAAAAGAAGCGCTGCCAGATAGAGGGCAGGATTGATGATATAGATGGAAGCCTAAGTGAACTGTCGGGATGCGAGTTCAGGGGCTATGAAATACATATGGGAGAGAGCTTTTATGATGATAAAAAGGTCGTGAGAAATGTAGTTTCATCACAGGGCAACAACCATGTATATGGTTCATATGTCCATGGACTTTTTGACACAGGGGAAATTGCAGCAAGAATAGTACAAAAGCTTGCCCGGAATAAGGGGGTCAAAATAGAAAATGGTAAATACGAGGATTACCAGACCTTTAAGGAAAAGCAATATGACAAGCTGGCAGATACATTGAGACTGTATCTGGATATGGAGGAAATTTATGGAATGCTCAGAGAAGCTAAACTTTAGCCGGTATACAAGAGAAGAATTGGAAAAAATACATATATGCATGCCGGATGAAGCGGTTAGAAAACAGGTCAAAAAAAACTGGGACAGCATAGCAAAGCCACTGGATGGAATGGGAAGCTTTGAAGGTCTTACAGCACAAATCGGTGCAATTCTTGGAACTGATGAGATAGATATATCAGGAAAAGCTGTGCTTATAATGTGTGCAGACAATGGTATTGTGGAGGAAGGGGTCACACAGTCAGAACAGAGTGTTACTTATCAGGTAGCACAGTCAATGGCAAGAAAGCAATCCTCTGTGTGCAGAATGGCAGACTCGATAGGAGCAGAGACGATTCCAGTTGATATAGGAATTAATAATATTGAAGAAATAGATGGAGTCCTGAATAAAAGAATAAGACCAGGAACCAGAAATTTCAGTAAAGAACCAGCTATGACAGAGGAAGAGACAATTCGTGCAATTGAAACAGGCATAGAACTTGTTTCATCCTGTAAATCAAAGGGATATAATATAATTGCTACAGGAGAAATGGGAATTGGCAATACCACGACCAGCAGTGCCATAGCAGCAGCACTTCTAAAGTGTGACCCGCAAAAGGTGACAGGCAGAGGAGCAGGGCTCAGCAATCAGGGACTGTCCAGAAAACAGCAGGTAATCGCAGGGGCAATAGAAAAGTATGACCTGTATAAGGCAGATGCATTAACCATTCTTAGCACAGTTGGAGGACTTGATATAGCAGGGCTTACAGGAGTGTGCGTAGGCGGAGCAGTTTACCATATTCCAATCGTTTTAGATGGTCTAATCAGCATGGCAGCGGCTCTTGTGGCAGAGCGCATACTACCCGGCGTAAAGGCATATTTAATTCCATCCCACAAGGGGAAGGAACCGGCATCACAGCTTATTGCAGAAGAGCTTGGACTTTGCCCAGTCATAGATGCAGGGCTGGCCCTAGGCGAGGGGACAGGAGCAGTTATGATGTTTTCCTTATTGGATATGGTAATGAGTATCTATGAAAATAAGACAACCTTTTCAAACATAGAGGTTGAGCAGTATGAGAGGTTTTCATCATGATGATATTAATTATCGGCGGCAGTGGCAGCGGTAAGTCAGAATATGCAGAAAACCGCATAGTAGAGCTGGCAGAGGATTGCGACAGATACTATATTGCCACCATGCAGGTCTATGACGAGGAAGGGAAAAAACGAATTGCAAGACACCGCCAGATGCGAAGCGGAAAGGGTTTTGCCACAATCGAGCAGCAGACAGATATAGAAAAGTCGATAGAAAAAATGCAGGAAAGCAGTCCGGACAGACGGGCAGCCCTGCTGGAGTGCATGTCAAATCTTGTGGCAAATGAGATGTTTGCAGATGGAAAAATAACTGATAAGAAAGCAGTAGTTGGAAAAATCATAGCAGGTATGGAAAGACTAAAAGAGAGTGTGGCTCATCTGGTCATCGTGTCAAACAATGTTTTCGAGGATGGAATCCTTTACGATCAGACAACCATGGACTATATAGAAGCAATCGGGCAGATTAATGGACAGTTAGCCCGAATGGCAGATGAAGTAGTTGAGGTTGTGGCAGGAATCCCGGTTATAAATTCACGTTAAAAAGAAAGAGGAAAATAAATTGCGGATTATAAAATCAATTATAATAGCATTTTCAATGTATTCGCGTATTCCCATGCCACAGTTTGAGTGGAAGGAAGAGGATATGAAATATATGCTGTGCTTTTTCCCATGGATAGGCGCAGTGACAGGCGGACTAATCTATCTCTGGAAAATAATCTGTGATAGATTTGGAGTAGGAGAACTGTGTTACACCATGATAGGAGCAGCAATACCAGTCATGGTGACCGGAGGATTTCATGTAGACGGCTTTATGGACACCATGGATGCTCTGCATTCCTACCAGCCCAAAGAAAAAAAGCTTGAGATACTTAAGGACTCGCATATAGGAGCCTTTGCAGTGATAATGCTGGCACTGTATGGAATGCTGTATATAGGAGCCTTCTCAGAAATAAAAGACAATAATATCCTTAAAATACTCTGCGTAGGCTTTGCCCTGTCAAGATGCTTAAGCGGAATAGGAGTAGTAACCTTCAAATCCGCAAAGCATGACGGACTTTTGTTCACCTTTGCAGATAATGCCCAGAAAAACATAGTGAAGATAGCCTT
>URLU01000011.1 GCA_900548765.1 uncultured Lachnobacterium sp. | reverse complement strand
TGTAAATACAAGAGATCTGATCGATAAGACCTTAGTGGAAATCGAAAAGGGCAATGCGATTACAAGAACAACAGCAGAAGCATTCAATCAGATCATTGCGGATATGGAGTCCTTTGCAGAGCTTGCAGAGAACACCATGGAGAAAGCCAACTCCCAGGCAGAGTCCTTGGAGCAGATTGGTCAGGGAATTGAACAGCTGTCCGGCGTAGTACAGGGCAATGCTGCATCCTCCGAAGAGAATACTGCAATCAGTATTAATCTGGCAGATGGAGCAGCCAAGATGCATGACCGTGTGAATATCTTTAAGCTATTCTAGAAAATGGCAGGAATAGAGTGAAGTTGTCGGAAGGAAGGCTCTTGTTGTGATTAATGATATATTTAGAGTGTTTGGAGAGCAGACAGCAGAAATCTTATTTGAAATCATTACAGAATGTATGGATGCTTGCAAAGCAGCTTGCGGATATATGCGAAGGAAGAGAAAATGTACATAGTATTAACGTCAGGATATGCGCAGAAGGCATCGAGGAAAAAGAATGGCTTCTGAAAATGAAAGAAATGAAGGTTGATTATCTGCAGGGATATTATTTTGGAAGACCATGTGGAAAGAAACAGTTTCTGCAGCAATATGCCAGTGGCATCAACGTTAAATAAAGATAGTAAGGCAGACTCAGCTATGTGGGTCTGCCTTATTTTATGGTCTTATCAGAAGGATGGATCCATAACGGCTTCTTTCAGTTTTTCCAGGTCATTGGCATCAGGGTGAGACAATGCACAGTCAAAATTCTGAATCAATACATCAAGATTTGCCGGATGATCAGGAGCTTCCTTCATTTTCAAGTAGCGTTCCCGGACAGACTGTGGCATTCTGCCCTGACACATATACTCTCCGACGATAACATTGCTTGCGTCAATGAACTGCTTAACCTGACTCAGGATTTTCCGAAAATAGACATCACTGCCACCAAAGCCTGCAGTTCCAAACAGAAAAATCTGTTTATTCTTTAACTGCGATAATAGCTGTAATGTCTTGGTATCTGCATTACCCTTGTCTGTCCAAAATCCGATATAGAGCAGTTCGGAAGAAGGAATTACTGTGTCGGACACACCGAAATACTCACATTCATCCTGAGGTAATGCCTCGTGGATCGCATCAGCCAGCACCCTGGTATTACCTGTTAAGCTGCTATAAACGATGGAATATTTTTTATTCTTCATATCATATTATCTCCTTTCATAGGATCATGAAATTATCATATCGCATTCCTATTTTAGTTCGAAAAGCATGATTTGTCGAATGAATTTTCCATAAACATTTTACAGAGCAAAATATACAATCCGAAAGTATAAAAGAATTTTATTTTATATGGTGATATGTGTGCTGCTTGTGGCATTTCTTTTGGGACAATATATTTACCAAAGTGAAAGGGAAACGGTCACGGAGGAAAGCATTACTTATACCGGAACCTTTTACCGGGTGCTGGTCACAATGGGTGCAAAATTAGACCAGACGATGTACATTGATCATATCGATAAAGCAATGGAGTGCATGGAGAAAGCAATCCGGCAGAATATCCGGAAGAACGATATATGCACCTGATACAGCTCTCTCCAGCACCTAATCATACTGGTGGAAGCAGAAGAATCCAGACGCAGATTGGGAATTGCAGACAGCCTTTTGCTTTGTCTGGCGGTTGCCATTGGTTTTGTTTTTTCTTTTTTATCAAAGCCTGTCATGTCAGAATGCTCAAGGATTGTGAGCCTGCCATGAGTATTTTGTTGTGTGGCAGGCATCTTTTATGACTGCATGGCAACCGGCAGCTTTTCTTGCATACTTTGGTACAAAAAAGCACTTGCAATAAATGCAAGTGCTTAGCAGTCCGTACGGGAATCGAACCCGTGTTTCCGCCGTGAGAGGGCGGCGTCTTAACCGCTTGACCAACGAACCGTGTATTATAATAACAAACACAATAGGACTCGTCAAGTACTTTTTGAAAAAAATTTACTTATGGAAAATTTTCTCAAAATAAAAGTCTAGGCTAATTACTTGTTTTATGGTAATATAGCCACAATATTGCAAAGAATTATATTAGGAGGAAGCATGGCAAAGAAATCAATATGGGTTACAGGTGCGTCGGGACGACTGGGCTCTGCGCTTGTAAAGATGTTAAAGCAGGATATAGAGAATAAGGTAGTAGCAACAGATATGGACGTGGATATCACAAACCTTAAGGATGTGACACAGCATGCAGAGGTGTACAGACCTAATATCGTGATAAACTGTGCCTCATTATCAAATGGAGAATACTGCGAGAATAACAAGGTAGAAGCATATAAGGTCAATGCGCTTGGTGCGAGGAATCTTGCAATCGCTTCTCATCATGTGAATGCCAAAATCATCCATCTTTCAACAGATGATATCTTCGAGGGAAAGACCGAGGGCAGCATGACAGAGTTTGACACACCGGCACCGGTGACAATTTATGCTAAATCAAAGCTTGCCGGGGAAGAGTATGTCAGAGAGTTAAATCCTAAGCATCTTATAGTCAGAAGCTCCTGGGTATACGGAATAGGTCATGATGATTATTTTTCATTTGTAGCAGAAAATGGCAAAAATGGCACCACCTTTGATGCCTACACAAATAAAATCAGCTCTCCAACCAGCTCAGAGGCATTGGCAGAGTTTATCGTTTCCATGATAGAAAAGTCTGAGTATGGTATTTTCCATGCATCCAGTGAAGGCCAGTGCACACGTTATGAGTTTGCCCAGGCGATCCTCGCAGATATGGGATATGATGCAAGCCTTGCAAAGCCGGTTGAATCAGAGAAGGCTGAGTCTACAGTGCTGGAAAATCTGATGATGAAAATGACAGAAGTATATGAGATGGGTTCATGGGAGAAGGATTTGGCTGCATATATCAGGTCAATAAAGGAGGAAAACAAATAGTGGCGAAATCTGAAAAGAAAATCGAAAAAAAGAAATTATCACTCACCTCGAAGATTTTTATAGGTCTTATAGCCGGTGTAATCTGTGGTGTGATTTTTAATTTATTTGTTCCTGCAAGCTATGTCAGGGATACTATCATAATAGATGGAATATGTTATGTAATAGGCAATGGCTTTATCAAGCTTATGAAAATGCTTGTTGTACCCCTTGTTTTCTGCTCACTGGTATGTGGAGCATCTGCAATCGGAGATACAAAGACGCTTGGTAAAGTAGGCGGCAAGACAATTGCATTTTATCTGGCAACTACTGCAATCGCTGTAACAGTAGCTATATCAGTGGCGACCCTCATAAAGCCCGGAATCGGACTTAATATGAATCTTATAGAGGCTGAGAATGTTACGGTGGCAGAAAAGACATCTGCTGTAGATACTTTGCTGGATATCATACCAGATAATCCGTTTAATTCGCTGGCAAATGGAAATATGCTGCAGGTTATTGTTTTTGCTCTTATTGTGGGAATTCTTCTGGCAAAAATGGGTGAGAGAGCTGAGCTTGTAGCAAACTTTTTCAGCCAGTTCAATGACCTGATGATGGAGATGACAAACCTTGTAATGAGCTTTGCTCCTATAGGTGTATTTTTTATGCTCACAAGAACCTTTGCAAACCTTGGATTTGATGCATTTATTCCACTTCTCAAGTATATGGGAAGCGTGGTATTAGGTCTTGGCGTGCAGTGTTTTGTTGTATACATGATTTTGTTATTTGTATTTACAAGATTAAATCCATTCAAGTTTATAAAGAAGTTTTTCCCGGTAATGGCATTTGCCTTCTCCACATCTACGTCAAATGCTACCATTCCTCTGAATATCGAGACTTTGGAGGAAAAGATAGGAGTATCAAGGAAAGTGTCTTCATTTACAATTCCTCTTGGTGCCACAATAAATATGGATGGAACATCGATTATGCAGGGTGTAGCAGTAGTTTTTGCAGCACAGGCATATGGCGTTAACCTTGGTATCTCCGGTTATCTCACAGTTATTGCCACAGCAACCCTTGCCTCAATAGGCACTGCAGGTATTCCGTCAGTAGGACTTGTAACGCTTACTATGGTATTTTCGGCAGTAGGTCTGCCGGTGGAGGCAATTACACTTATCATGGGAATAGACAGAATCCTTGATATGCTTCGTACTGCAGTAAATGTCACAGGTGATGCAGTATGCACTACAGTTGTTGCTTACCAGAACAGGGATGTTGACAAGGAAGTATTCGCCAGAAAGTAATATATAAGGATATATTAAGAAAAATATAATTGTTTAGCAAAAAATAGGTGCTATAATTGTGGTCAAACATCTGGCAGATGTAACTTAGGGTGAAAACCCGGCAATTAACTTATAATAATATATCATCAATGGAGGTGATTAGTATGCTGACAATTATATTTTTACTGTTAATGATTGTTGTTTTTGGAAAGCTGATATGGCTTGCAATCAGAGCGGCATGGGGAATTACAAAAGTTCTTTTTAGTATAGTCTTTTTGCCGATTATATTGATAATTTTAGCATTATCTGGTTTAATGGTAGTAGCACTGCCAGTATTAATAATTGTAGGTCTGGCAGCATTGCTCATACCTAAACAGGGATAAAAAGGAGGAAAAAAGAAAATGAGATACAGAATAGACGGGGATAATTTGCCGGTTTTAAAGGTGCTCTTGGAGCAGGGCGAGGCAATCGAGTGTGAAGCAGGTGCTATGGCATGGATGGATGATGAAATCCAGATGCAGACAAAGGCAGGCGGACTTGGCAAAATGCTTGGACGTATGCTTACAAGTGAGAACGCATTTATGAACACATATGTAGCAAACAAGACAGGTGAGATTGCATTTTCATCTAAGTTCCCAGGCTCAATCAAGGCAGTCGAGATTACACCGGGAAACGGACTTATCGTACAGAAGGGGTCATTCCTTGCATCATTTGGAAATATCACAAATGAGGTATATATACAGCAGAAGCTTGGTCGTGGATTCTTTGGAGGTGAGGGCTTCCTCATGAGAAAATTCACAGGTAATGGTATAGTATTTCTTGAGATTGATGGTTCTGCTCACGAGTATGAAATCCCAGCGGGAGACTGCAAGATAGTTGATACAGGGTATGTAGCAGCCATGACAGAGACCTGCCGTATGGAGGTTAAGACAATTAGTGGTGTGTCAAACGTGTTATTTGGTGGTGAGGGACTTTTCAACACAGTGGTTTATGGACCGGGAAAAATCACCTTACAGAGTATGCCAATCGCATCAACAGCTATGCAGCTTTACCAGTACATGCCACATTCATCAAACTAAAATAGTTTTTTAAAATCACATCTTGTGTGCCAAAAGGTTCATGGGATGTGATTTTTTATTTGTAAAATCCGGCATGAATGATATATGATAGATATGCAACTTGATTTGATAAGGAGACAAATATATGAAGTATTATGCAGTAAATGCTGGAAATAAAAAGACAATAATAAAAGGCGAGTGGAAGGATGTGGAACCAAAGGTGAGAAGCCTTATAACAGGTGTTCCAAATCCAAAATTCAAGGGCTTTAAGACAGAGGCAGAGGCACTTAAATTCCTGAAGGAGGGCACATCTGCAGAGCAGACGGCTTCATATTCTGCCCCGGCTGGTAAAGAAGCGTTTGAGTTTAAATCAGATGCTGTCATATTTGTGGATGGCAGCAGAAACTTTGATGTACCGGATTTTGACGGGAAGAAACCAAACAGAAGCCTTAACAAGGATAAGGGCTTTTACTATTCACCCTATGGCATGATTATTTTCTTCAGGGATGGATCAATCTATGTTGAGTCAGCAAAGCTTATAGATGGTCAGGTGCTCAGCAGTAAGGAGACCAGCATGATTGCATATAGAAATGGTTTTACCATTGATAAGGATGGCAGGGCTGAGCTGCTTGCAGCTTCTGAGGAGCAGATTAAAATAGCAATAAAGCATCAGGAGCGGGAATTCAATTATGGCTGTGTGCTCACAAGCTGGAACGATTCATCAGAGCTTGAGGCAGCAAGAAGAGCACTTGATATCTGCTTTAACGAAAGGAAACTCAGAAATATAGATATATTCTATGACTGCCAGACTATAAGTAAAGTAGGAAACTGCTTTTATGCAGTGACAGGTCAGGCAAAGGAGCCGGCTCTGGGCTCTAATATCACTGCCTTTGTGGGTGACTTCTGCAGAAAATTAAATGACGGAAGCCGTCATATTGATTTTCACTGGATTCCAGCTCATGGACTGGGACCAATCTGGGCAAAATTTAACGACTGTGTGGATGTCCTTGCAAAATCAGAGACTTATAATAAGCCTATCGGAAGGGCTGGCAGCTTAAATCCGAATCTGGCAGAAGAGGGTGTAAAGCCCTTTGAGGACAGCCTGACATACTCTGAATATGTCACAGAGGATGATGTAAAGCGTGTCACCGCTGCCAGAAGAAAACAGGCATACAACTTTATATATAAGGTATTAAAGAACGAGTCAATCAGACCAAAGTTTATATAGTTAAGTATTTTTAAAGCAAAAACTGGGAAAATTCAATTAAGTGTGGCAAATTTCCTGTTTTTATGATATTCTTAAATCCTGTTATTAACAAAACGGAGGAATTATATTATGAAACAGGAAGATTTTAAGCCATATGTTCCGGCAGACAAGGTTACCCCTGAGTTTACTGTGTCATCAATAGTGATGGGTATTCTTCTTGCGGTGATTTTTGGTGCTGCCAATGCATATTTGGGTCTTAGAGTTGGTATGACAGTATCGGCTTCTATACCGGCAGCCGTAATCTCAATGGCCGTGATCAGAGTTATCATGAATAAGGACTCAATCCTTGAGAGCAACATGGTTCAGACCATTGGCTCAGCAGGAGAGTCACTTGCAGCTGGTGCAATCTTTACGCTTCCAGCCCTTTTCCTTTGGGCAAAGGAAGGTACTATGGAGACACCAGGTCTTATAGAGATTTCCATAATTGCACTTTGTGGTGGTATGCTTGGAGTATTTTTCATGGTGCCACTTAGAAACGCCCTTATTGTAAAAGAGCATGGAGTGCTTCCATATCCAGAGGGAACTGCCTGTGCAGAGGTGCTTCTGGCTGGTGAGGAGGGCGGTTCATCCGCAAAATCTGTATTTGCAGGTATGGGAATCGCTGCAGTATTAAAGTTTGCGGTAGATGGACTTAAGGTTGTGTCAGGGGTTGTTACGGCACCTATTAAGTCACTTAAGACAGAGCTTTCCGCTGAGGTATACCCTGCGCTCATCGGTGTGGGATATATCTGTGGAGCAAGAATTGCTTCATACATGCTTGCAGGAGGAATTATTGGATGGTTTGTACTTATTCCTGCAATTACAACTTTTGGAGGAGATGCTGTACTATATCCGGCAAGCCTGCCTATCAGTGAGCTGTATGCTGCAGGTGGAGCCAGTGCAATCTGGAGCAATTACATCAGATACATCGGAGCAGGAGCTGTGGCTGCGGGTGGAATCATAAGTCTTTTTAAATCCCTTCCACTTATTGTGACAACCTTTAAGGATGCTATTAAATCCATGAAGGGTACAAACACAGGCAGCACACTTCGTACAGAGCAGGATTTGAGTATGAAGGTCATCGGAATCGGTGTAATCGTTATGATTTTAATTATATGGTTAGCGCCTCAGATTCCGGTATCGCTTATCGGTGCAGTTGTAATTGTAATATTTGGATTTTTCTTCGCTACAGTTTCATCAAGAATGGTAGGACTTGTAGGCAGCAGTAATAACCCTGTATCAGGAATGGCTATTGCAACCCTCCTTATCTCTACAGCTCTTCTCAAGATGACAGGAGATACTGGAGCACATGGCATGCAGGGCGCAATCGCAATTGGTTCTGTAATCTGTATTATCGCAGCTATGGCTGGCGATACATCACAGGACTTAAAGACAGGCTACATCTTAGGTGCTACACCAAAGAAGCAGCAGATTGGTGAGATTATCGGAACAATCGTTGCGGCACTTACAATCGGTGGAGTTCTTATGCTTCTTGATAAGGCATGGGGCTTTGGCACAGAAGCAATCGCTGCACCACAGGCAACTCTCATGAAGATGATTGTCGAGGGTGTAATGGGTGGAAATCTCCCATGGGCACTTGTTTTTATCGGGGTATTTATCTCAATCGCTGTAGAGGTAATCGGTATTTCGTCATTACCGGTAGCTATTGGACTTTATCTCCCACTTGAGCTCAGCTCAACGATTATGCTGGGTGGACTTATCCGTCTGATTGTGGACAAAAAGAAAGAAAAAGCGAATTCAAAAGAAAAAAATGAGGACGCCGGCAACGGTATTCTTTTCTGCTCAGGAATGATTGCAGGAGAGGGACTTGTAGGCATTTTACTTGCAATATTTGCAGTTTTAGGAATTGATAAATATATTAATTTATCTGCTTATGTTCCGGCATCAGTTTCAACTGTGCTTGCAATAGTTCTCCTGGCTGCTATGGTTGCTATGGTATGGTTTGTTGCGAAAGGCAAGAAAAAATCTAACTAATTATGAGTCATAATAAAAAGAAAAATGAAACAGTTAGTGCAAACTACCTAGAATATGTACCTGTCCACAAGCCTGAGATAAAGTATGAGATATCCGAGGACAAGAAGGTGACTCTGCTTCAGGAAAACACAGGACTTTTTAACCGGATAGCGCAGAAGCTGTTTAAAAAACCAAGAATTTCACAGATTCATCTGGACGAGATGGGCAACTTCATCTGGCCTCTGATAGATGGT
This sequence comes from uncultured Lachnobacterium sp., assembly GCA_900548765.1. Lineage (GTDB taxonomy): Bacteria > Bacillota > Clostridia > Lachnospirales > Lachnospiraceae > Roseburia. The sequence continues at coordinate 13,163 of URLU01000011.1, read as the reverse complement.
AAGAGGAATCTTATTGAGATATCTGAGCTTGTCCATGAGGAATTTGGTGACAAGGCTGAACCCCTGTATAACAGGCTGGTGCAGTATATTAAGACACTTGAAGCATATGGATTTATAAGTGTAAATCCAGGGGAAGAGGCTTCGGGAAAATAATTAAATAGGGTTATAGGGGAGAGAATAGGTCTGGATTGCAGATTGTATTCTCTCTTTTTGTGATTTCCCGGGCTATTGCCTAGATTGAAAAATTCATGTCTTCATGATATGCTTTTTTATATCTATTGGCAAACAATATGTGGATGATGTAGAAATCAGTTATACAAAATGACATGTACTGAATTTATACCAGAAGATAACGGAGGAAGAGAGAATGGTTGATACCAAAAATCTGTTCTTTGGTACATCGATTGCAACTTGTATCATGGTAATAAAGAAGAATAGGGCAGATAATAGGACACTGTTTATTGATGCTGCAAACGAGTGCGTGAAGGTTACAAATAATAATAAATTGACACCAGAGAATATCGATTGTATCGTAGACGTGTTTGCAAAGAGAGAAGAAGTGAAGCACTTTTCACATTTGGCAAGCTATGAGGAAGTGGCTGGTAATGATTACAATTTATCTGTGTCTACTTATGTTGAAGCAGAAGATACCAGAGAGAAAATTGATATTGTGAAGCTGAATGTTGAGATTAAGGAAATTGTTGCGGGTGAGCAGGTGCTTCGAGATGAGATTGATAAGATTATTGCAGAAATCGAGGTGGGCTAATGAAAAAAGAAAAGCATGAAGTCAGTATCGTTCGCTCGTCCGCAGCGGAATATCTTACATTTATCACTGCTACCGGTAAAAGCGATGTGAACGCTGTGTATTTCGATGAAAACGTGTGGCTTACACAAAAGATGATGGGTCTTTTGTACAATGTGGAGACCCATACAATTAACTATCACTTAAAAAAGATTTTTGCAGATGGTGAAATTGATGAAGGTTCAGTTATTCGAAAATTTCGAATAACTGCCGCAGATGGCAAGAGTTATAACACCAATCACTATAATCTGAGTGCCATTATTGCCGTGGGCAATAAGGTGGATTCTCCTCGTGCGGTGCAGTTTAGAAAATGGGCAAACCACATTATTGAAGAATTTACTGTGAAAGGCTTTGCAATGGATGATGAGCGCCTGAAAAATGGAGGAACAGTTCTGACGAAGGATTATTTCAAAGAGCAGTTAGAACGTATTCGTGAGATTCGTCTTTCGGAGCGGCGTTTTTATCAAAAAATTACAGATATCTATGCCACCAGTATTGACTATGATGCAAAGTCGCAGACGACAAGGTTGTTTTTCGCACGGGTGCAGAATCAGCTTCATTGGGCGATTCATGGTGAAACGGCGGCAGAAACCATCTATCGCCGTGCAGATGGTACAAAGGAACATATGGGGTTAACCACATGGAAGGATGCACCGAATGGTAAAATCCAGAAGTTCGATGTGGTGGTTGCGAAGAATTACCTGACCAGGGAAGAAATTTCAGCAATGGCGAGAATTGTCAACGCCTATCTGGATTTAGCGGAGTTGAGAGCCGAGGAAGAAGTCCCCATGACCATGGAGGACTGGGCGGAGCAGTTTGAGGGTATTCTTCGGTTGAGCAGGAAAGAAATTCTGACTAATGCAGGTTCTATTTCTGCAAAGATTGCCGAGCAACATGCACTGAGCGAGTTCGAGAAATACCGTGTCCGCCAGGATCGGTTGTATCAGAGTGATTTTGACAGAGTGTTGTTAGGAGAAACAGAAACCATGGGAATGACTGACAACGAATCACTGATAGAGACAGGTGATTCAGAACCAGTGGAAGGCGGTGAAGACGCATGAGCAGATTGCGGAACTGTGTCCAGATGGGGTGGAATATAAGCGTCTTGGAGAAATTGCCACAATCTCACGAGGGGCAATGTCTATTTGACTTATCGTGATTCTGAAAAACTCGCGCCATTGGTGCGAGAAATTAGCTGGAGTAATAATATCATCATCATGGAAAAATGTAAGGATGATTTGCAACGTGAATTTTACATTCAAATGACGAAAAGATATGGTTGGACTAAGCGCATTTTAACTAACTTTATTGAAGCACAGACCTATGAGAAATATTTATTGAATCAGTCGAATTTCGATTTTACACTTCCGGTTGAGCAGAGAGTACAGGCTAAACTTGCAGTAAAAGATGAATATACGTTTGATTTTGCGGAATTGTCACCAGAATACTCCGAACACGAATTAGAAATGCAGATGGTAAATAATATAAGAGCATTTTTGACAGAAATGGGTGGAGACTATACATTCATAGGAAATCAATATCATCTGATGGCGGGAAACAGAGATTTATATATTGATTTATTGCTATTTCATAGAAGACTGAGAAGCCTGATAGCCATAGAACTGAAAATAGGTGAATTTGAAGCAGAATAAAATGCGCAAATATAAATATTACACTTACAGGAACGTTTGTATAATAAATATGGTAGAATAGTAAATAAAGATATATACCACAAGGAGAACAAAATGGACAATACACTAAAACAGATACAAAAAATTCTGGATCAGGCATGCGACAAACAGCGCGAAGCCTCAAGCCTGCCGGAGATTCCGGTCGTATCTGCACTTGATATAGAGGACAAGGATGCTTTAAATGACAAGCTGGATGCGTGTGACACAAATTACTGTTTCTTTTTGAAGGATCAGGAGGAGGACTGTATGTCCTGCGCTAATCACTCGTCATTTTACGCTGATGATGATGAAGAGATAGAAAATATGATACAGGAAGACCTTTTTAGCGAAATTGCAAGTAAAGTTATTGCAAAATGGCTTGAAAATGCTGCAGAAGGCGATAAAATCATAATCAGGAAGAGTATGCCTGCCAGTGTGACGGGCAAGGTCGCAAGGCTTGTGAATAATGAGACTGTGGTTCAGGATACAGATGAATATCTGCTGGTTCTGGTGGCAACAGACAGGCTTTTTGAATTTATGAAGGCTTTTCCAGTGTAGTTTTATAGAGAAACTTAAAATGAATTGTGCTGCAATTTGTAAATACACATAGATAATCATATATCATGAACTGTTTTTGTTCATGATGTAATGAGTGCAGGCAAGTCAAATAATATATAGGATGCAGGGATGAAATTTACAGAGGAAGAAATAAGAGAAAACGTGATAGTTCCAGCCAGTGTGGAGATGGAGCTTATACGTCTGGTAGAAGAAAAATTAAATCAGTGTGGGGTCTTTTACAGGGTGTATTCCCGTATCAAGAAGGCGTCCTCTTTAGAGCGCAAATATAACGACAAGGAATATGATAATGACAAGAAAATACAGGACTTAATCGGTCTCAGAATTAACCTCTATTTCAAGGACGATTCCGATATCGTAAAGGACATAATGGAGAACCTCTTTGCCTTAGATGGCGAATGGGTAGAAAAACAGGTAGATACCACAAGCTTTGAGCCAATCAAACTGAATGGTGTGTTCAGGCTGCCGGAGTATCTGTGTACCAAAATCAGCCCTGCCACTTGGAATATGGCTATAGACAAGACCTTTGAAATCCAGTTAAAGACCATGTTTTTCGAGGGCTGGCATGAGGTTGAGCATGACATGCGTTACAAGAACAAGCAGCTGTGGTCCCGCTATGAGTCATATTCCAGACGCTTTAACAGTATTGTGGCAACCCTTGAGCTCTGCGACAATGCCATGATAGATTTATTAGAGGATTTTGCCTACAAGCTGTACAAAAACAGCGACTGGGAAGGCATGCTCCGTATGCATTTCAGAATCAGGCTGTCAGAGCAGAAGCTCTATGATGAGCTGATTCCGGTACTGGCGGATAATGAGAAGCGCATAGGCAAGGCTCTATTTAAATTCAGCAGACGCCAGTTGATTGAGATGCTTTCCGGCTTTTACAGAGATATACCGATCAGTGTAAATATGATTGTATCCCTGATTAATGACAGGGTGCTGCAGGATCCACAGGTAAAGGAAATATGCAGAAAGCACAGGGTTTATCATGATGGTGTGTCAGAGGTGGCTGGTGAGAAGTCCAAAAGGAACCTAAAGAAAATGACTGCTTATCCTGTATACAACAACCGAGTTACAATAGATTATGCCAATGACAATAAAAAGCATACCTTTGAGAAAGCAGCGAAAATCATATATTTCTGGGTAAGGGACAAGTTCAATCCTGTGTTTGGCAATATTCCAAAGGATTTGAGCTCTATAGATTTAAAGGATAACGGATATTCTGTGAAGGTGGACTACGAAGAGGAATCCATCAAAATAGATACTCTCCACATAGATGATGATGTGGCGGGCAGAATGTGGAATACCCGTGCCCGCCTCTATATAGATGGAGACGTAATAAGGCTTGAAGTGAGCACCTTTCTTAATGATATAAGTGAGATAACAGATGATGAACGTGTAAATAATTTCAGCGGTCCATCATTCTACTCAAGAATATGCAATGATGATGAAATCAGGGTGCGCGATGTCCAGAAATTCAAGGACTATGCCAAGATAATAAAGGGGGATAAAAATCCGGAGAATGCTTTATATGAGCTGATTCTGAATCCCAACAGATTTGCTCCTGTTGTACTTATTGTGTACAAGAGCGAAAATGGTGATGACTTTGACAAGTCATGGCTTGGAAACTATTGGAGCAGCAATCTGGCAAGATGGGTGAGGTATTATGCACATGTGTACGAGAGTGACATCCGTGATGCTTCAAAGCTGTCAGGAATACTTGAGGGCGAAACTATGTTAAAGGAGGGAGTATATCTTTTCTTTCAGATGGATGAGCCGGGAATGGTAGAGTATTACAGCAAGGAGGACATCATAGGCTGGCGTCAGGTGCCGGGTGAAAATGGTGTGACTTTAAGTAAATCGACAGAGGGCTGCGATGCCTTCATGAATGATTTGGTCAGAAAGATTAAAAAGAATAATATAAAATAGATCTGAGGTAAGTAAAATGACAGCGCAGCAAAAAGGCATTATATATACAGCTCTTTCGGCAGTATGCTTCGCTACAGGTGGATTGTTAATTAAATTAAATACATGGTCATCCTTTACTATAAATGGAATGCGGTCTATTGTGGCATTTTTCATATTTCTGCTATATATGAAGCTCACAAAGCACAGGTTCAGGTTTAACAGCAAGGTGCTTTTAGGTGTAATTGCAAACAGCATGATGGGATTAACCTTTGTCATGGCAAATAAGATGACGACAGCGGCAAATGCTATAGTATTGCAGTTTACCCTGCCAATATATATAATGCTTCTCATGTGGATATTTCAGAAGAAAAAGCCTGACAGGGTTTCCTTTATGTCAGGCGTGATTTCATTAGTTGGAATTATGTTTTTCTTTTTTGACAGCCTATCCGCAGGCGGAATGATAGGAAATATACTGGCTCTTACATCGGGATTTTTCTATGCTGTGGTATTTTTAATCAAACAGATTCCAGAGGCTGATTTTGAGTCATCAGCCCTTATATCCTTTGCTTTGAATTTTGTGATAGGCATACCTTTTTATATGCAGGAGACAAACTGGGGAATGACAAACCTTACTACAGGCTTGCTGCAGGGAATAGTGCAGATTGGTCTGGCATATATATTTCTCAATATGGCACTGGACAAGGTGCCGCCGGTGGGAGCGTCGCTTATTTCAATGATAGAGCCAATATTAAATCCAACACTTGTAGCCATATTTTATGGTGAAAAAATGGGCAGGATGAGCCTGGTTGGAGCAGTGATTGTTCTGGCATCAGCCTTGTTCTATAATTTAAGAGGTACGAAAGAATAGATTTTGGAGATTTTTATTAATGTATATTGAAGCCATAAAAGAAAAAATTCTGAATACACGTTTAACTAATATAGCGGAAATCATCAAATGCTGTGATGAAGCCTATGAGCTTGCAAGGGAAGAGGACTGTCACGAGTTGTTTGGTTTTATATATTTTTACAAGGGAGAAGCCTATTATCTGGACAATGATATAAAGTCCATGTTTGAGTGTATTAACAAGGCTATACCATACTTAAGAGAGACAGACCAATGGGCTCTTTTGACCAGAGCCTACACTATAATGGCTATTACCTCCATAAACAAGGGTAATCCGCCTGTGGCAGTTGATTATTATATGGAGGCACTGGACTGCGCAAAGAAGCATAATCTGCATATTAATGAGTGCAGCATACATATAAATCTGGGCTATCTGTATATGCAAAGTGAGATTTATAAGGAGGCTAACGAGCAGTTTGAGGCCGCCTATGATATTTATCAGAAGTTTCCAGGCAAAGAAAATAAGCGGAGCCGGCTTGTAATGATTTACAACAATCAGGCAATGTGCTGCATGCTGCAGGGCAGGATGGACTGTGCCAGAGATTATGTGGAGCTTCTGCATAAGCAGTGCAGACCTTACTTTAATGATATGGATTATGTATATGTGGGCTGCATGGAGGCCAGATATTATCATTATTGTGGAGACACAGAAAAAAGGGATGAGACTATACAGGACATCATACGCAGGCTGCAGAATCAAAATGATTTTAACGGACCATTTCCTATACTGGATGTATTTGATGACATCCTGTCACTGTGTCACCTTGCCCTTGATATAGGTGAGGATGATGTGTGTATTAAGCTTGCCAAGCTTATAGAGCCAGCTATAAAAAACACTGATATTATAAATATGAAGAGGCAGTTTCTGGCTTTAAAGATACGCTATTATAAGATGCAGAATGATATGGAAAAATACCGTCAGGCATCTACCCAGTTCTATGAGGTCCTTATGGTTATGGATGAAGAGGACAAGCAAATGATTGCCAACATGATAAGGAATAGAACCGCATTAGAGCAGGTGAAGGCTCAGAATGCACTTCTTACGGAAAAATCAGAGACGGATGCCCTGACAGGCTTAGCTAACAGATACCGGCTGGCAGATTATTCACAACAGATGATGGATGACTGTCTGCGTGATAAGGTTCCCTATGGAATCGAGATTCTGGATATAGATTATTTCAAGGAATACAATGATAACTACGGACATAATGCAGGAGATAACTGTATCATACAGGTGGCGGCGGTGCTAAGTGATATGCAGTGTGAGAGTATATTCTGCGCCAGATATGGTGGCGATGAGTTTATTGTCATATACAAGGGGCTGTCAAGAGCAGAGATAATTGAAAAGGCTAAATGGCTGAAGCAAAATATAGCAGACTTAAAGCTGAAGCATGAATATTCGAAATGCTCATCGATTGTGACCATTTCCCAGGGAATATGTGTTACAGTTCCAACCGAATTAAATAAAAGCTGGGATTTTCTGCATGAGGCTGACAATTGTCTATACTGTGTAAAACGTAATAATCGTAATGGAATCTGCGTCGGAGATGCCAAAGAGATGGAATTGATAGAATAAAGCTAGATAATAAATTTTCGGAGGATTATATGTCGAAAATAAAACTGATTGCCAGTGATCTGGATGGTACATTATTGTTAAACGGAGCACAGAGCTGTGACCCTGAGCTTTTTCCCCTAATAGACGAGCTGACAAAAAAGGGGGTATATTTTGTGGCGGCAAGTGGCAGACAGTACCACAGCCTGCAGCGTTTGTTTGCACCGGTAAAGGAGAAAATCACATATTTGTGTGAAAATGGGTCGCTGGTAATGCATATGAATCAGGTGCAGGTAAAGACCCACATTGAGGATAGTCTGGCACTGGATATATGCCATACGATTTTAGACCATCCGGATTGTGAGATTGTAATATCAGGAGAGAGAACCTGTTATCTGATACCTAAAAGTCCGGGCTTTGTGGCGCATGTAAGAGATGTGGTGGGCAATCATGTGACAGTGATTGATTCGCCAGAGCGAATAGAAGAGGAAATCATAAAGATATCTTATTTTGCAGAGCCTGAAAAGCAAAAGGATGCAACCGAGCAGTTTTTTGATAAGTTTGCAGGGGATGACTGCCAGATAACCGTATCAGGTAACAGCTGGGTGGATTTTGTGGCAAAGGGAACAGGCAAGGGAGAAGCCCTTGAGAAGCTTGGCAGGAGATTTGGAATCCGTGCTGAGGAGATGGCTGCTTTTGGAGATAATGAAAATGACAGGACAATGCTTTCATATGTGGGACATCCATATCTGATGGAAAATTGTAATCCCACTATGGAGGATATTTCTGCGAAGCGCTGCAGGAAGGTAGAGGAGTCATTAAGAGATATTTTAGGGGAACTGTAGTAACTGTAATTACGATGAGGGCATGGGGTATGGATACAAAAGACATTTTAAATGAGATAGAGGAAATACAGAAACGTCCTGTTGAGGAGCAGATTGATTTTTACAAAAAGGCTCTGCAAAGGGATGAGGAGAAAACGGAGAGCAGAATATATCTGTATTTTAATTATGCTGTTCTTATGTACCATTATGGTGATTTCAGAAAAGCAATGGAGATTCTTGAGCCGTTTTTGATGGATTATCAGAGCTATCCCTACATACCAAATATGATATCCTGCTTTAATCTGATGGGGGTTGCTACCCACTGCGAGAAGGAATATGCTGTATCGCGTTATTATTATTCTGTTGCGCTTAAAATAGCACAGGATAATGAGGATATATATTACTATCCATATGAATACAATAATATTGCAATTACATATATTGCTGAAAAAAATTATGATATGGCATATGAATATCTTGGACTTGCCGAAAAGCTCATTTCAAATAGTGAATCAGATATGGGGGCTTATGTATACATCAACAAGACGCTCCTCTACATGAGGATGGATTTGCTGGAGGACGCAGTGGAAGCCTATGAGACCTCTATCACAAAATACCATGCCGACAGCATCATACCAAATGATGCGCATTTATGTGCGGCAATGCTGTCGTACAAGCTGGGAGAGATGGACAGGTATGAGATATACAAGGCACAGATTCTCTCAAGAATGGATGAGATGTACACGGCAGAATTTATAGATTCATGCAAGGATTTGTTTGATTGTGGAATGGATTCAGGGGATGATGCGCTTATAAACTCCATACTTAGCGCCATGGACAAGCATATATCAGAACACCCTAATGAGATAAAGGTTGGAATCACAGGTGCAGAATTTAAGTATAACTATGCCTGCAAGTGCGGTGATACAGCGGCTATGCTGGAAGCTCTGGAGCAGGAAAACCATTACAAGGATCTGCTTATCCAGCAGTCAGAGCAAAACCATGTGAAGTCGCTTCAGGAATCAATGGAAATAAATAAGCAGCTTCGAAAGGCAATTGCCAGCAAGGAAAAGGCTGCCGCTGCAAAATCACAGTTTCTGGCAAATATGTCTCATGATATCCGAACCCCTATAAATGGAATCATGGGAATGCTTGAGATAATCCGGAAGACAAAAGGCAATCAGGATAAGGAAGAAGAATGTCTGGATAAGATAGAAGTATCGTCAAAACTACTTTTATCTCTGGTAAATGATGTCCTCGACATGGCAAAGCTTGATACAGACGCAGTTGTGCTGAGTCATGAGCCGTTTAATCTGGATAGAATCTGTAATGAGACAGTGGAAGCAGTGTCATTTCAGGCAGAGGAAGCAGGGCTTGAGGTAACAGGTGAGCATGATGACTACACCGGAATAAACATTCTGGGAAGCCCTCTGCACTTGAAGAAGATTCTTATAAATCTGTTCAGCAACAGTGTGAAATATAATAAGCCAAATGGAAAAATCCACATGAGCATGAAAACGCTTGAGCAGACAGAGGATACCATAACCTGTGAGTTTAAAATCAGGGATACAGGTGTGGGCATGTCTCAGGAATTTGTAGAAAAGAAGCTTTTTCATCCTTTTGTACAGGCTGATACATCATCCAGGTCAAATTATACGGGAACCGGACTGGGAATGTCTATTGTCAAACAGCTCATAGATAAAATGGGTGGAACAATAAGTGTAGAAAGCGAACTGGGCGAGGGAAGCTGCTTCACAGTCGTGATTCCATTTGAAATCGACCATGAGGCAAGCCTTAAGCAGTCAGAGGAAGTCGAAAATGCAGATATCAGCGGACTCAATATCATGGTGGCAGAGGATAATGAGCTGAATATGGAGATAATTGAGTTCCTCCTTACAGAACAGGGAGCCCATGTAGAAAAGGTGCAGAATGGACAGGAAGCCCTGGATAAATTTGAGGGCTCAGAGGCAGGTACATATGACGTGATCCTCATGGATTTAATGATGCCTGTGATGGATGGCATATCTGCAGCAAAAGCCATAAGAGCTTCAAAGCATGCGGAGGCAGAGACAATTCCTATCATAGCCATGACTGCAAATGCTTTCTATGAGGATGAAAGAAAATGTCTGGATGCAGGTATGAATGCGCATCTGGCGAAGCCACTAGATATGAAGATGGTTGTCAGTACGATTGCGGAGTGTGTTGGAAAAATTGCAGATTGATTACAGACTTTGAAAACCTGCCAGTGTGGCAGGTTTTTGTTGCCGTGTACACGGAGAAGCTGTCAATGGCTGGTTCGGCTGTGATGGCAAATATGAGAGAGGTGCATATATCTGTGCGTATAATTTAAGTTATATTTGCAGATAATGGAAATATAGGGTATAATTTTAAAGAAACAAATCAGAGAAGCTGCCATGGACAGCTTCGAATGGTGGACCGATATAAATAAAATATATAGACTATGGAGAGAAATCACATGAATGGAACCCAGACACCCAGAACAGATAATGAAAAGTACATAGAATTAATAAAACGCCTGCCAGAGTTTACCCATAATTACTTTTATTATGGAGCGTCCAACAAAGCGATTCTGACAAGGCTGTCATATGCCAGAGACATACTGTATTTCTTTGAGTATGCAGTGAACAACTATGAGTATTTTCCAGAGAAAACTGTAAAGGAACTGACCATAGATGATATCCGCCAGATAACTCCCTTGGATATAGACAGGTTTCTGTCCTGGATGGATGACCAGAATTTGTCTGAGAAAACAAGGGCAAGGCGTAAGACCTCTGTGTCTGTTTTGTACAATTATCTGATTAACACAGAGCAAAAGCTTGAGTTTAATCCTGTTTCCGGGGCGCAGAAGGTTGAGGTGTCACAAAGCGAATTTGTCATTTATCTGAACCGGTCTGAGCAGGAGCAATTGTTAAATTGTATACAATCTGGAGCAGGGCTTACACCAAGACAGCTTATGTATCATGAGAAGTATAAAAAACGTGATTTGGCAATTGTTTTCTTGTTTTTAGACACAGGACTTAGAATCTCGGAGCTTCATTCACTCAATGTCAGGGATGTGGTGATTTTTGAGGACAGCATGCATCCGGACAATAACGAGTGCTATGTCGTGACGCTTAGGAAGGGACACAAAAAGGCAAAGACGCCGTCCAAGGTGTTTTTTTCTGACGAGGCAAGGGAATATATCAGGGATTATCTGGAATCGAGGGAGCTTGCAGGAGAGAAATTCACGGATAATACTCCCCTCTTCACCACTATTGATGGGGACAGGCTATCTATTCGCGAAATCCAGCAGATGTTAAAAAAATATGTCAAGGCATCCATAGGCCGCAGTGATATAAGTGTACATAAGTTGAGGTCCAGCTTTGCCATGGAATTTTATAAAGCCCAGCATAATATACTGGTGCTGCAACAGCGGATGGGGCATAAATCCATGACTGCCACCAATATATATGCAAGGGCTAGTGAGAAAGAGGATGAGGTTAGGAATTCGAGGAATTGGAGATAAAATATGCACATAGATTCAAACATAAGAAAATTACTGGAAAATGAAACCAAAATACACACAGCAGAGATACGCTTCCTCTACCAGAAGCTTGACCGCCAGTTTGGTTTAAATGCTGCAAAGGTTCCAATTAATTTTGGCTTCGATGAGGACAGGCTCGGAGCTTACACCCCCGGACTGGGAAATGATGAGGAAGAATTTTATTTTTCCCTGCTTTTTATAGGATATTCCCTTGCAAAACCACTGTCTAAGGCAGATAGGATGGATTTGTACAAGCACGAATACGCTCACTATATGCAGTACAACATGGATATTCCGGACAAGTATAACTGGCAGCCGGGAATACATGGAAGTGCATGGAAATACTGCTGTTCTCTGGTGGGAGCGGCTCCGACTCCTTACTATAAAGCGGGCGAGGGGCTTATGAAGCATGACTATGATAAGGTGATTAAGAAAAGGAATATTGCGGATAAGACAATTCCGATTTTCGACCAGTATCAGCGGGAACAGGATTACAGGAAAAAGAGAGACAGTGCTGTCAAATTCAATATTGATGATGAAATCTCACATCCTAAATTTGGAAAAGGCATAATTGAGCAGATTGAGCAATTGGAAGGCTCAGTTAGGCTTCATATCCGCTTTGGAGATGAACTAAAGAAAATCGACCAAAAGTGGCTGTTAAAAAGTAAATAATGAGTCATCTACTATTTCCTCTGGCCACTCATCGCCTTCTTCAAGTCCCTGCATAATGAGCCATTCATCGGAAACTTCAAATTGCAGGGTCTCGCCCATATCACTTTCGAGAGTGATTAAGTCCATGAGTGGTTCTCCAGGCAGGCGCTCTTCACAGCCGAAATCGGCTTCATCTATACGAAATATTGTCCACATGTATTTCTCCTCTGTTTTGGGTTTGTTGTTGCTAACTTAAGTTGATTTTATCTATAACATTATTTTATATTACTTTATTTTGTATATAGATTATTAGAGCACATAAGTACTGTATTATTTCAGAGAAATCTCATCAATAAGCTGAAGCTCTTCTTCTGTAAACGGAGCACAGGAAACAGCCTTTACATTGTCCAAAATCTGCTGTGGCTTGGATGCACCAATCAGTACACTTGTGACCTCATCGTGCTGAAGCAGCCAGCCAAGTGCCATATCACAAAGCTTCTCACCTCGCTGAGAGGCCAGATTATTGAGCCTGCGAATCTGGTCTAATCTGTGTCCGTCCAGAGCACTCTCCTTTAAAAATCTGCCATCTGTACGGATACGGCTGTCCTCTGGGATTCCGTTAAGATAGCGGTCGGTGAGCTGTCCCTGAGCAAGAGGACTGAATGTAATTAACCCTTTTTTTAATTTCCCTGTTGCTTCTTTTAAACCATTTTTTTCTATTGTCCTGTC